>DASVVI010001042.1:0-1608 GCA_036386635.1 Longimicrobium sp. | reverse complement strand
AGGAGGACGACCTCCTGCGCGCCGGGGCTGGCCGCCGCCTGGCGCCGGATGGCGATCATCCCGCCCTGGATGGCGGGGAGGAGGCTCAGGTCCAGGTGGAAGCCGTACGCGTTGGTGGGGCAGCGAAAGGTGGCGTACGGGCGCCCCACGATCTCCGACGCGTCGCACGCGGCCTCGCGGCGGAAGTCGGGGAAGAGGCCCCGCCACAGATGCCCGGCGTTCGCGGGATCGGGATCGCGCGCCGCCTTCCCCGCGGGCGGTGGCGCGGCAAAGGGCCACGGGAGGTAGCGGATGGCCGGCGCGCGCGCCACCGTGCCGCAGGTGTACGTCCCGTCGTCGTAGTACGCCGTGCCGCAGCTGTACGAGTACTCGGTGCCGATGCCGGTGGTCACGCGGCGCAGGGTGATGGCTGGGCGGAAGCTCGCGCGGCCGAAGCAGGCGGCATCGAAGTCCAGGCATTCCCCCGACCCCGCGATGGAGGAGCTCTGCATCCGCCCCGGCCCCAGCCCGCCGCCGATCGACGGCCGGATGCGCACGCGCCCCTGCCACGGCGCCAGCATCGAGGCGGGGTTCGCTTCCGATGCGGAGCGCGTCAGGCTGGAGAGCGCGGGCGCGCCGCCGACGTAGCTGGTCCCCGACACCACGTGGTCGGCCCGCCCCGCCGTGATGGCGTCGCGCGCCTCGATCCCGCCCAGGTACGTCATCAGGTGGGTGCCCGCGCCGAACTCCGCCACGCCGTCCACGCGCAGCGGCCCGCCTACCAGCCCCTCCGATCCCCAGCCGGCCACCTCCGCGTGGCCCTGCGCGTAGAGGGCGTGCTGGTGGGGCGCGATCACGGAGACGGCAAGGCGGCGCGTGACCATCCGCCGCCCCTCACGCGGGCTGTGGGCGGTGGCGTACACCTCCACCTCGATGGTGCGCGCGGCCACGCTTCCCCCCACCTCCGGCAGCCCGTCGTAGGAGACGCGCGGCTGGTGCGTCCAAGCGTCCAGGATCTTCTCGTCGTGCGGGATGACCTCCCACTCGCGCACGTCCACGATGCGCACGCCGGTCAGCGCGGTGTCGGTCTGGACGGTGGCCCCGGTGGTCTCCAGGTCGGAGGCCAGGCTGTTGGCGTTGATGTTGATGGCGAGCATGTCCGGCCAGGAGAGGTTCCCCAGCCGCTGGGCCGCCACGGCGCGCACGCGGTCGGTGAGCACCTCCACGGCGCTGGCCGCCGCCAGCTCGGTTCGCGACACGGAGTTGCGCGCGTACATCCGCCGCTCTGCCATGCGCGCCAGGAGATGGCTGGCGCTGATGACGATCCCGAGCGTCACGATGAAGCCGAGGACCCACAACAGGGCGCTCCCCCGCTCGCCGCGGAGCGCCGCGCGCGTCACCATCCCCCCTCGCTTCCGTGGCGCGTGCCGCCGTTGGTGGCGACGACGGTCACGTACCGCACGTTGCGGATGCTGCCGTCCGCCTGCTCGGTGGGAACGGTGAAGCGGATGCGGACCGCGCCCACGTCGTGATAGCCGCGGCGGAAGGAGAATCCGGGCTCGGCCGTGGCGGTGGGGATGGAGGTGTACGCGTAGTTGGGGTTCCCAGTGGAGTGCGCCAGCGCCGCGG
>DASVVI010001041.1:0-3791 GCA_036386635.1 Longimicrobium sp. | reverse complement strand
GACGCGTGGATCGTGCGGGCGGCTCCCTCAGGATGACAAAAAGGGGGGACGCCACGCCTTGGCACTTGGCACTTGCCACCACCGCCTGACCTGTCATCCTGAGCGACGCGCCTCTCCGTCCTTGCCCGTGCTCCCGACTCTGGCGCGGAGCGAAGGATCTACTGCGCGTTCCGAGGGACTCGTGGTGACCCGCGGTGCTCGTGCCTCGCCGGCTTCGTGCGGGTGGCTCCCTCAGGGCGGACGCACGGCGCCGACGCACCAACGCACTCACGCACTCACGCACTTCCCCTGGCACACATGCTGCCCCGCAATCTTGCCCGGGCGGCGGGGGGCGCGTAGCTTGGCGCCGGCTCAGAGCGGGACCCTAAGGTCACGAACACCGGCGAAACACGCTTCCGGAGATAGAAGGATGAAGATCGCACTGATCGGAGGGCTCCTGATCACCCTCCCGGCAACGGTGGCGTGGATCTACGCGGCAATCACCGGGAACTGGCTCCTGTTCGGCGCCGCGTCGGTGGTGCTGTTCTACAACCTGATGCCGTTCCTCATCCTGGGGATCATGTCGCGCAAGGCTAAAGTGGGCGACGGCGACGACATCACGGGCCACTAGGTCAGCGGACGACGCGCACCTCGCGCGTCATCAGCACCAGCAGGCGCCCCCGAACGTCCCACGCGGCGTCCGGGGGCGCTTCGCCTTCGCGGGCCACCACGCGCCCGTCCGCCGTGTCCAGCACGCGTACGCCCCCGCCCTCACCGCGCGCCAGCACCGCGATGCGCGCCCCCGAAGGCGAGACTCGCAACGCATCGATCCGCTCCAGCCCCGCCCTTCCCAACGAGACGCGCCACACCTCCGCCAGCCCACCCGTCGTGTGGCGAAGGGCGAAGGCGCCATCGTCGTCCCACCCGTAGAGCCGCCCGTCGGCGGCGGCCTCGAGGCCGCGGATGGGGGCGGGGGGCTCCCATCCACTCAGCACGCGCCCGCTGTAGGCGTCGCGCACCTGCAGGGCGGGAGAGCGGTCGTCATCGCCGTTGACGGCCAGGTACACGCGGTCGCCCAGCGGCGAGATGGCGAGCGCCCCCGCCTCCGACCCCGCCTCCGGCCACCCCCAGCGCGTGACGAGGAGGGTGTCCAGCCCCAGCACCCCGCCCCACCGCGCCGTCGTGAATGCCCAGCGCGCCATCGGGTCGATCACCACCGGCGCCGCGCGCCGCGCCCGCCGCTCCGCCAGGATGCGTCCCGTGCCCGCGTCCACCACCGCCAGGTCGCGCGGGCCGCGGGTGAGGTAGATGCGGGTGCCGTGCATCCTCAGCACGCGGGCGGGCGCGCCGGGCACGGGGATCCTCGCCGTCACGTGCCCCAGCGTGTCGAGCACGGTCAGCCGGCCGGCATCTCCCACCCACACGCGCCCCGCGTCGTCGGTCGTGAGCGTGGCCGTAGCGGAGACCGGCTCGGGGAGCGGGATGCGCTTGAGGATGGGAAGCTCGCCGCCCTCCTCCTTGCAGGCGGCGAAGGCGAGCACGACGGCAAAAAAGAGGGGAATGGGGAATCGGGAATGGGGAATGGGAACAGCATGGGGCTTTACGATTCCCCAGTCCCCAGTCCCCATTCCCCCTCCGTTCCCTCCCGCCGGGGCGCTCGCGATACTACATTCTCCCGCACCCGACCCGTGTCCCTTGCCACACCGCATGAGCATCCCCGATCCGCTCGCCCTGATCCGTGACGCGCTGGACGAGTCCGCGCGCGTAAAGCTGGCCCTTCGCGGCCAGGCGCCGCAGGTGCTTCGCATGGCCGATGCCGTGGCCGATGCGTTCCGCGCCGGGAACCGCCTGTACGCCTGCGGCAACGGCGGCTCCGCGTGCGATGCCATGCACCTGGTGGAGGAGCTGGTGGCGCGCTACAAGCGGGAGCGGCCGGGCCTTCCCGCGCACCACCTGATGGACGGGCCGACGCTCACCTGCTGGGCCAACGACTACGACTGGGACTCCGTCTTCCAGCGCCAGGTGGAGGCGATGGTGCGCCCCGGCGACGTGCTGGTGGCGCTGAGCACCAGCGGCACCTCTATCAACGTCATCCGCGCGGTGGAGGCGGCCGAAGCACGCGGCGCCGTCACCATCGGGCTGCTGGGGCGCGAGGGCGGGCGGCTGGCCGCGCTGTGCGCGCACGCGCTCGTCGTCCCCGCGCAGGCCACGGAGCGCATCCAGGAAGCCCACATCACCATCATCCACCTCCTCTGCGAGCTGGTGGAGCGCGCCCTCTTCTTTCCCGAGGCCCAGGCATGACTCCGCGCCCCCATACCTCCATGACGCACAAGATCTCCCTTCCGCTCCTGCTGGTCCTCACGCTGGCCGCGTGTGGCGGCGAAAACGCCGAAAAGGTTGCGCAGCGCACCGCTGCCCACCGTGCCGCCTGCGTGGCCGAGGAGCTGGCGATCCAGGCCAACACCAAGATCTCCTCGCTGGACACGCTGCGCGCGCAGGGCCCCGGGTTCGTGAACCAGGTGTACCCGTTCTCCAAGGCGTACTTCGACTACGCCAAGCTGCGCGAGCGGCACGCGGCGCTGTTGGACTCGGCCGCGGCGGCGGAGTCGCCGGAGGACTCCGTGCGCTTCACGGGCGAGGCAGGGCGCAACGCTCCCCGGCCCGGGCAGCCCGGCTCCATCGAGGCGAACGCCGCCGAGAGCTACGAGCGCGACTACGCCGCGGCGATCAGCAACCCGGACCATCCCTGCAACAATCCGGGCGGCGAGGAAGAGAAGTAAGCGAGGAGGCGACCCATGCCCGTTCGGCCACGCCTCCAACGAGGACGCCGCAGAGGTAGCGCGCGAGGCCGGGGCCGGGCGGCTCGTCCTGGTCCACCTTCCCCCGGACGTGCACGACGGGCAGCTCGCCGCCGCGCGCGCCATCTTCCCCCACGTCGAGTTCGGCGATGACGGAGGCCGTTATGAGTTCTAGCCGTGGCGCGAAGACGCTCGCGGGCACCCTGCTGGCCTTGCTGACCGCCTGCTCGGTCCGCGCCGCGGCCCCCGCCGCGTCCCCGTCGCCGGAAGCCTCAGCGGCGCCGCTGGCGGCCGAGCAGACGTGCACCATCCCCGGGGGCGCGCAACTCACGAACGTGCAGGCGGCCGACCCCACCATCCGCACCGACGTGCGCTACGCCACCGCCAACAACTTCACGGGCGAGCGCCTGCCGGGGTACGACCGCCCGCTCGCACTCCTTCGCCCAGAGGCGGCGCGTGCGCTGGCGCGGGTACAGGCGCGCCTGCGTGGGGACGGACTGGGGCTCAAGGTGTTCGACGGGTACCGCCCCGTCCGCGCCACGCTGGCTATGGTGGATTGGGCGGAGCGTACCAACCGCCGCTGGGTGCTGGACCAGGGCTACGTGGCGCGGTCGAGCGGCCACAACCGCGGCCACACCATCGACCTGACGCTCGTCCGCCTGGACACGGGCGAGGAGCTGGACATGGGCACCCCCTACGACACCTTCAGCGAGGCGGCCCACACCGCCAACGCCACCGGCGCCGTGCGCACGAACCGCGGCAAGCTGGTGGAGGCGATGAATGCCGAAGGGTTCGTGAATTACACGAAGGAGTGGTGGCACTTCAGCCTCCCCGGCCAGTACCCGCCGCTCGACGTTCCCCTCGGCTGCTTCCGTTAACAACTCGCTAATCATCGCCCGAACCGCGCGGGAGCAGCCATCGAGCCGCTCCCGCGCGTTTCCGTATCCTGTTGCCTCCCACGCAGTTGCCCCTCTCCCCGCGCCTCCGCGTCTCCGCGTGAGACCATCCGTTCCA
>DASVVI010001040.1:0-1650 GCA_036386635.1 Longimicrobium sp. | reverse complement strand
CCCCTCCCCCGCCTGCGGGGGCGCAGGGCGGGTGAGGGGGAGAAAACCCTGTGCGTGCAGCGATGATCCGTAGGGGCGCGATTTATCGCGCCCGTGCCCGCCGCCGCTCCGTCGCACGCGGTTCCGCCGGATACCCGTAGGGGCAGACCTGCGTGACTGCCCTCCCCCGCCGCACCTCGACCTCCGCCCCACGCACCGACCCTCGTAGGGGCCGCCCCACGTGGCTGCCCGTGCCCCGCCCCGCTCCGCCCTCGCCGTTTGACACCCACCCACCCGCGGCTCCACCGTGCAGATCCGTCAGCCCGCGCCCAGCGCCGCGCGCATCGCATCAACCGGCGGCTCGGCGCCCCACCAGCGGCGAAAGGCCGCGGCGCCCTGCTGCAGGAGCATCTCCCTGCCATCTGCGGCGGGGATGCCGTGGGCGCGCAGGTGGTGCACCCAGGGCGTGCTGTTGAACGAATAGACGATGTCCAGCGCGGCGGCGAATTGCGCACCTCCGGTGGGCGGGAGTGGGTCGTCGGGACGCAAGCCGAGCGAGGTGGCGTTGATGGCGAGGTCGAAGCTCCGGTCCGACAAGTCGGCACCCAGCGGGAGGACTTCGATCCGCAGGGACTCCGACGTGAAGCGCGCGGCGAGCTCGTGCGCGCGGTCGAGGTTGCGGTTCAGGAGCGTGACGTGCCGCGCGGAGCCCTCCAGCGCGCAGAGCACCGCCCGCGCCGCGCCCCCCGCACCGACCACGAGCACGGACTCTGGCGCCTTCTCCCCCGCCACTGCGCGGATGGCGGCGCGGGCACCGGCAACGTCCGTGTTGTCGCCCCACACCTCCCCGTCCTCAAACCAAAAGGTGTTGCACGCACCTGTGCGCTCCACCGTCGCGGTGCGGCGGTCGACGGCGGAGGCGGCGGCCTCTTTGTGCGGCACGGTGACGTTGCCGCCGCCGCCCGCGCGCGCGATCCCACGGATCAGTCCCTCGACCTCGGAAGGAGCGCAGCGGAGGGCAACGTACACACCCTCCAAGCCGGCGGCGCGCAGGGCGGCGTTCTGGAAGGCCGGGGAGAGCGAGTGCGAGACCGGGTCACCCAGAAGCGCAAAAAGCCGCGTGGACGCGCTGGGGACGAAGCTCACGGGTGGAGGATCGGCGCCAGCCGGTCCAGCGCGCCGCCGATCAGTCGCCGCAGCTCCGCGTAAGTGTTCTCGTACGCCTGCACGGGTCCGCCGAACGGGTCGCGGACACCACGCGCGTGCGGATCGTCTCCGGCGGCGAAGGAGGAGAGGAGCGCCGCCTTCTCGCCCGCGCCGTAGTGGCGCACCGCCTCCAGGTGCCCAGGGCTCATCGTCAGCACCAGGTCGGCGCGCTCCAGCAGACCGGGCGTCAGCGCGCGGGTGCGGTGCACGCCCAGATCCACCCCGTGCCTCTGTGCGACCGCGACGGCGTTACCGGCCGCGCTGTCCCCGTCGCGCGCGGAGATCCCCGCCGAGGCGACGCGCACGTGGCGCCACCCGCGCTCCTCCAGCTCGCGCCGGGCGATCCCCTCCGCCATCGCCGAGCGGCAGGTGTTGCCGGTGCAGACGAAGAGGATGTTGAACGTGGCGGTGGTCGGCGCATCGCCGGCCGGATCGGTCATGGTGCGACGGGGTTCAGGCGCGCGG
>DASVVI010001039.1:0-1504 GCA_036386635.1 Longimicrobium sp. | reverse complement strand
GAATCGCTCCTCGATTGGCGCGACGAAGACGACCTGGCCCGCGCCAACGGCGCCGAGCAGGCGTTCTACGCGCGCCGTGACGAGCGGGTGCGCTACGGGCTCCTGCTCTCCGTTCGCGAGCTGCTGCGGGTGCGGGGGATGACGCCGGAGATCCTGGAGCAGGTGGAGCCGTTCCTGGTGGTGCTTCCGTCGCGCGATCTGCGCATCAACGTGAACGCGGCGCCGGTGCCGGTCCTGGCCGCGATCCCCGGCTTCTCGCGCGAGATGGGGACCGCGCTGGTCTTCCGCCGCAGAGCGCAGGGCCCCTTCCTCTCCGCCGCCGAGATCACCGCCGACCAGACGCTGCGCCCGCTTTTCGACGCGGGCGCCGGCGGCCGCGCCATCAACGTGATCGCGACGCACCCGGAGGTCCTGGAAGTCTGGAGCGCCGGCCGCGCCTCCGACGGCGAGTCCACGCACACGATCCGCACCCTCTACGCCGTTGAGGGCGCCGCCCTCCGCCGCCTGGAGCGCGAGGAGGCGGACCAGTGAAGATCCAAACAGGAATCTCACGCGGAGACGCGGAGACGCGGGAGAGAAAAGTCAGCACACCACCCTTTGTCATCCTGAGTGACGCGCTGCTCCGGCTTCTCCTGGCCCCGGTACTCTGGCGCGGAACGAAGGATCTACTGCGCGTTCCGAGGGGCCCGGCCCATCGCAGGCCAGATCCTTCGATCGCCGCAGGAGTACAGCGTTCCACACGGCGCCCCGTTGAGCGGCTCTCTCAGGATGACAGGATAAGTTCTCTCTCTGTGTCTCTGTGTCTCTGTGTGAGCCCTGCGGTTCTTCCTCTCTCTGCGCCTCCGTGTCTCCGCGTGAGCCCCGCTGTTGAGGGACCGCGATGATCCGCCGCGTGGGGGTCGCAGTGGCGGATGGGGAGCTGCGGACGGCGCTGGTGGAGCGCATCGGGACAAGGGTGCGCGTGCGCGGGGTGCATCGCACGCACGTCGCCGGTGCGCGCACGCTGGACGACGCCATCCGCGACGCGGCGGAGGTGCTGGCGCCGGGGCGGCGCGCAGAGGTGGGCGTCGCGCTGTCGCCGCGGGATGCGTGGCTGAAGCTGCTGGCCCTGCCACCGCTGCCGCCCGCGGACCGCACGCGGCTCGTGGAGATGGAGGCCGAGCGCTACTTCCCCGTGCGCGGCGAGGCGGTGCTGGCGGATGCGTCCAGCGAGGGACCGGTGGCGGCGGCGCGCGCGGACGCAGTGGAGGCGCTCGTGGGGCGCGTGGAGGAGACGCTCGGGCGCGTGGTGGCCGTCGAGCCGCAGGCGCGCGCGGCGGTGCGCGCGTGGGCCGCGCTCCAGCCCGCGCTGGGACGCGGCGTCTTCGCCACCATCACACGCACCGGCGGATGGTGGGAGGTGTCCGTGGCGCGCGGCGGTACGCTGCTGGGGCACGCGCGGTTGCTGGGCGCGGAGCCGGAAGCGGTCGCCGATGCCCTCGCCAGCGCCGTGCAGCAGGGCGGA
>DASVVI010001038.1:0-2021 GCA_036386635.1 Longimicrobium sp. | reverse complement strand
AAGGCGGTGGTCCGCCGTTGTCGCTACCGCTCCGCGATGGGCTTGACCTTGAGGTCGCGCGGGCCCACGTACTCCGCCTCGGGGCGGATCAGGCGGTTGTTGGCGTACTGCTCGAAGAGGTGCGCCGTCCACCCCGGCGTCCGCGCCATGGCGAACACGGCCGTGAACAGGTCCATCTCGATGCCCAGCGTCGTGTAGACGGAGGCCGAGAAGAAGTCGACGTTCGGGTAGATCTTCTTCCCCTTGGCCTCCATCTCCTCGCCCATCACGCTGCGGATCTGGTCCGAGAGGTCGAGCCACTTGGTCTCGCCCGCCTCGGCCATGATCTTGTCGGCCAGCTCGCGCAGCACGGTGGCGCGCGGGTCGGTGGCCTTGTACACGCGGTGGCCGAAGCCCATCACCCGTCGCCCGCCGGCGAGCGCGTCCCGCACCCACTCCTTGGGCGTGGTGCCGCTCTCGTCGATCTCGCGGAGCATGTTCATCACCTCCACGTTCGCCCCGCCGTGCGACGGACCCTTGAGGGTGCCTATCGCCGAGGTGATCGCGGAGTAGACGTCCGACAGCGTCCCCGCCGTGACGCGCGCGGCAAAGGTGGAGGCGTTCATCCCGTGCTCGGCGTGCAGCACGAGCGCGACGTCCATGGTGCGGATGCGCGTCTCGTTGGCCTCTTCGCCGTTGAGCATGTAGAGGAAGTTGGCCGCCGTGCCCAGCTCGTCCTTGGGCTCCACCGGCTCCAGCCCGCGGCGGATGCGGTCGTACGCCGCCGTCACCGTGGGGAGCTGCGCGGTGAGCAGGATCGCCTTGCGGCGCAGCTCCGGCTCCGAGTTGTCGTCCGAGTCCGGATCGTACATCCCCAGCGCCGAGGTCACCGTCCGCAGCACGGCCATCGGGTCCGCGTCCTTGGGGAAGGCGCGGATCATGTCCATGATCTCGGGGCGAACGCGGCGCTGCGCGGCGATCTGACCGTTCAGTTCGTCCAACTGCTGCTGGGTGGGGAGCGAGCCGTTCCAGAGGAGGTAGCAGACCTCCTCGAAGGTGGTGTTCCGCGCGAGGTCGTCGATGTCGTACCCCCCGTAGATCAGCTCCCCGTTAGCCCCGTCGATCCAGCTCAGCCTGGACTGGCCGACGACCACCCCTTCGAGACCCTTGGCGGCCATTTCCGCTTCCTCAAGCGCTTGTGCGAACGTAAGTTTGGCGACTTCCCGCCGGTGTACCGCGGTGCCCCGGCGGGCGCCCCGCGGCGGTGCAGCATCCGGGCCAGCGGAGGCGGGCCAACATAGCAACGCCCCCACCGCCTCGCAAGGTGAAACGGGGCACCGTGGAACGGCGTGCGCGGGGCGGCGCGGTCGGCGCGGCCCCGTTTTTCCATGTGCGGTGCCGCGTGCACGATTCCACTGACTCGGAGCTGATCCAGCGCATCCTCGCCGGCGAGGTCGAGCGCTACGCGATCCTGGTGGAGCGCTACCAGGATCCGCTCTTCCGTCATGCGCTCGGCATGGTGGGCGACGCGGACGCGGCCGCGGACCTGGTGCAGGACTCGCTGGTGAAGGCGTACACGCGCCTGCACACCTGCAACGACCCGTCGCGCTTCGCCGCCTGGATCTTTCGCATCCTCCGCAACCGCTGCCGCGACTGGCTCAAGAACCGCCGCCAGCACACCGTCGAGCTCAAGGACGACACCGCCTCCACCTCCGACGACGAGGACCCCGCCACCGTCCTGGAGCGCAGCGAGCTGGGCCGCGTCGTCGAAGCCGCCCTCGCCCGCCTCCCCGAAGCTCAGCGCGAGGCCTTCCTCCTGAAGCACGTGGAGGGCCTGTCGTACGAGGAAATGGCCGATCGCCTGGAAACGGGGATCAGCGCGCTCAAGATGCGGGTGATGCGCGCGCGAGAGGCGCTGCAGCTGCTGCTGCGGGACGTGGTGTGAGGGGCGGAGGGCCCTCACCCCCGTCTCGTTACACTCGACTGCCCCCTCTCCCGATAACAGGAGAGGGCTGCGCCCTCTGTTATCGAGAGAGGGGGCT
>DASVVI010001037.1:0-12757 GCA_036386635.1 Longimicrobium sp. | reverse complement strand
GTTGCCGCGCATGTCGATGACGATGCCGTCCGCGCCGCGCAACACGTTCACCGCGTCGTCGATCTGCGCGGCGATGGCCGGGAACCAGTAGTTGAAGCGGATCACGCCCACCGATGCCCCGCCCGGCGCGCGCACCCGCTCGTGCTCCGCCGCCACGCGGATCGGCGGCAGGTTGCCGAACTTGGTCATCACCCCGGCCGCGGGGCGCAGCACAAGCCGAACGTTCCTCGCGCGCCCGCCCGCGTCCACGAAGCGCGCGGGGAGCGCCGTGCCCACCGGCCCGCTCAGCGCGGGCGCCATCGCGCTCCACCCGCGCAGCTCGCGCATCCGCGGGTCCGTGCCCGCGGGGAGCCGCCCGAGGATCCGCAGCACGCCGGCCGCGTCCGCCCGTCCGATCCGCTCCACGATCCACCCGGTGCGCACTCCGGCCTTCGCCGCCGCGCCGCCGGACGCCACGCGCGTCACCAGGAAGCGCCCGTCTACCAGGCGCAGCTCCATCCCCGCGTCGCCGTTGGGTGCCTCGCCCGCTTCGGCGGCGCGCGTGAGCCCCGCCTCCACGTCGCCAGGCAGGATGTAGAAGTGGGACTGCCGCAGCCGCCCCAGCATTTCCTGGATCACGCCGCGAAGCTGCGCGTCGCTGGTGGCCGCCGCCGCGCGCGGCCGCAGCTCGGTGCGCACGGCGGGCCAGTCCACGCCGTTGAAGCTGGTGTCGTAGTGGGTGCGGTGGATGGTGGACCAGGCGGAATCGAACGTCGCGACCCGGGCCGCGGAGCCGGGCGCCTGCGCCTGTGCCCCCGCCGCGGCGAGGAGGGTGGCGGCCAGCGTGTAGATGATCTTCAAGGATGTCCTGTTGGATGATGCGGCCGGCGCGCGTCTCAACGTCCGCGGTCCGCCGCCACTGCACGTACGATGTCGTCGATCCCCGGTTTCATGCGCGACGATGGCTGGCCGGAGCCGTTGGCGATGATGACGAAGATAACCTCGCTCCCATCCGCCCGGGTTACGTACCCCGCCAGCGAGTCCACGTTGCCGATGTACCCCGTCTTCGCCCGCACCCGCCCCGGCAGATCCGTGAAGCGCGCCTGCAGCGAGCCCTTGCCGGCGGACACCGGAAGCGCATCGCGCACGATCAACTGGCGCGGCGTGCGGCGCACGTAGTCCAGCAGACGCACCAGGGCGCGGGGCGTCACCAGGTTTCCGGCGGAGAGGCCGGATGCGTCGCGCAGCACCACGTCCGCGGTGTCGATCCCCACGACGCGGGTCAGGAACTCGCGCTCCACGCGCAGCCCCGCGTCCCAGCTCCCCTCGCCCGTCACCTCGCGCGCCATCGCCTTCAGCAGCTGCTCCGCGAACCAGTTCTGGCTGTTGAGGAGGATCGGCCCGATGGCCTGCGGCAGCGGCGGCGAGCGGTGCTCCGCCAGCACCGCCGCCGTGCGCGAATCGGAGCGCGCCGGATCCGACACCAGGCGCACCGCGTCGTTCACCACTTCGATTCCCTTCCGTTCCAGCGTTTCGCGGAAGACGGTGCCCGCGTAGTCGGCCGGGTTGGCCACCGCGAAGTGCTCCGTCCGCGGCGCCGTGCCGGCCGGAAAGACGCCGTACGCACGCACGCCCTTGCCGGCGCGGCGCTCGAAGTCCAGCGTGTTGGGTGCCGTGCGCTCGCCCATCATCGCCGTGTTCTCCAGCCACACGTACGAGGACTGCGGCTCCCACGTGATGCGCGGACGCGAACCCGGCGGCGCGGCCTCGATGCGGAAGTCGATGGAGTTGTCGTTGAAGCCGAGCGCCGAGACGGGCGCGCCGTACCACCAGCGCGTGTCGTACGCCTCCCAGTCGCCGCGCACGTGTTCCGCGTCGAACCAGCTCTCGTCCGCCACCACGGAGCCCGTCACCCGCCGCACGCCGCGCGCGCGAAGCGAGTCCGCCAGCGCCTCCCACACCGCGGTGCGCGAGGGGAAGTAGCGGTCGGAGATCATCGGGTCGCCGCGGCCATAGAGCACCAGGTCGCCCTGCAGCGTGCCGTCCTGCACCGGCCCCGTGGCGTACACCGTGGTGCGGAAGCGGAAGTCCGGCGGCAGGTGGTGCGCCGCCGTCGCGCTCACCACCAGCTTCAGGTTGGAGGCGGGGACGAAGTGCCGCTCCGCCTGCCGCTCGTACAGCACGCGCCCCGTCGCCGCGTCCTGCACCATGATCCCCCAGTGCGCCTGGCGGAGCGCCGGACGCTGCAGGATGGAGTCGATCCGCGCCGCCAGCGCCGATTGGGAGGTGGCGGCTGGGCGCGGGGGTGCTAGATTCCCGGCGGCGCGTTGCGGCGCGAGAAGTGCCGCCGCCAGAAGAGCCGTCGTGGCCAGCCGGCGCGGCGCGATGCGAGCGAGCAGAGAAGCAGTAGTCACGGCCTGGAGACGATGAACGAGATTCTGTTGGCGGACGACGACGATGCGCTGCGGTCGATGGTGACGGACGTGCTCACCTCGGCCGGCTTCAACGTGCGCGCCGTGGAGAACGGTACCCGCGCCCTGGCCGAGCTCCGGCAGCGCGCGCCCGACCTGGCCGTCCTGGACTACCGCATGGGAACGCCGGACGGCTTCGAGGTGTGCCGCCAGATCAAGGCCGATCCGGGGCTCTCCTGGCTTCCCGTGCTCATCCTGACCGCCGAGCGCAAGATCGAGGACCGGCTGGGCGGCTTCGACGCCGGCGCGGACGACTACCTTGCGAAGCCCTTCGACCCGCGCGAGCTGGTGGCGCGCGCCACGGCCCTCCTGCGCCAGGCCGCTCGCGGCCGCGACCGCAATCCCACCACGGGGCTCCCCGGAGGCGAGGCGCTCTACATCGAGGTCGAGCGGCGGCGGGCGGCGGGCTCGCCGTTCTCCATCTGCTACTTCGACCTCGACCACTTCAAGCCCTTCGCGGATCGCTTCGGCTTCGCGGTGGCCGACGCCGCGATCCGCGAGGTGGGCGCCGCGGTCGCCGCCGCCGGCGACAGTCCCGGCGTCTTCGTGGGCCACGTGGGCGGCGACGACTTCGTCCTCCTCTCCTCCCCCGAAGAGGCCCGCACCCGCGCCGAGGATGCCCAGCACCGTTTCTCCGAAGCCCTGATCGCCCATTTGCCGGAGGAGGCGGTGGAGGCCGGCTCGTACTGGGGGCGCGACCGCTACGGCGTGGAGCGCTACTTCCCCGTCACCCGCCTCTCCGCCGCGGTCCTGCGCGTCGACCCCGAGAAGTGGATCTCCCTCGAGCACCTCGGCGAACGCGTCGCCGAGCTCAAGCGGGACGCCAAGCAGGAAGGCGGCAGCGGCATCGCGGAGGCGGATCTGGTTCCCTAACTACAAGGCTCACGCGGAGGCGCGGAGACGCGGGGAGAGAACAACCCTGTCTCCAGCGGAGCACAGCTGTCTGTCTCGGCTCCGCTTTTCTCTTCCGCGTCTCCGCGGCTCCGCGTGAGGCCAAAACGGAGCCTGCCGCACTCGAATCTAACGGTACCGGCGAAAACGGAAAACGGGCGCGCGACCTCAACAGGGTCGCGCGCCCGTCTTGGCAGGACGGCTGGAGCGTCAGGCCATCAGCCGCGGAGCCGGGGCCTGTGGGGCGGCGAGGGTGGCGTTCGGAGAGGCGTGCCTCAGCTCGGGGAAGTCGTAGACGATCACCCCCTCCGGCGTCACGTCGCCCATCACGCGGAAGCCGTCCTCCATCGACTGGAGCACCTTTTCGGCACGGGGGAGCGTCCAGCCCAGGTCCTGCGCCACCATCGTAACCGTCAGGCGCCCGTTGCGCTGAGCGGCCAGGCGCAGCACGGGAAGCTGAAGGCTCTGCAGGAGCGCCTCGCGGCGGCGCTCGCGGGCCTCGTTCGCGGAGCGGCGGAGGAGGTACCCGCCGGCGCCGGCCATCATCGCCATCCCCAGCGGCACCACCTCGGTCATTGCCAGCCCCATGATCAGAAAGAACGCCGCCATCGCCCAGAGCACCCAGGCGAAGCCGCGCTTCGCCCCGCCGTCGGAGAGCGCCGCGATCTCGGGAGCCGCCGTTGCGCCACGGGAGCCGGGAGGCGCCACGGGAGCCAGGTAGCCTCCGCGGCCCCACTTGAGCCCGCACTGCGGGCAGATCCGCTCGCCGCCGCGCAGCAGCAGGTAGATCAGCGGACCGACGACCGTGGTGAAAACGGCCAGCCCGAGGAGCACCAGGATGTGCGTGCCGGTGGCGAAATACGACACGCTGGTGCCGTGAAAGCCGCACCGCGGGCATACGCGCACCGTGTCCAGCCCGTGCGACGTGTTGCGCGCCGCGACCGCCATCCCCGGGGCGCGCCCCACCATCGCCCCACACTGCGAGCAGGAGACGCGTCCTTCGGGGACGCTCGCTCCGCACATTTGACAGGTCATCCTGCGCTCCGGTAAGCCGCTTGCATCCTTGCCCGGGCCCGCGCCCGGAAGGGAACCGGCTTTGATACGACGCAGCGGGCTGAAAGATTCATCCGCCGTCCATCCGTCCCACAGACTCCACAGAGGTGTCCGTGCCCGACTTTCGCAGCATTCTCCGCGCCGCGCTGGCGCTCGCGGCCATCGCCGTACCGGTGCAGGCGCAGTCCCCTAACGTAGTCCTCATCTCCATCGACGGCCTGCGCCCGGACGCCATCGCCGCGTCGGGCGCGCGCAACCTGCAGCGGATGATGCGCGAGGGAGCGTACACGCTGCGCGCGCGCACCATCATGCCCAGCCGTACCCTCCCCTCGCACACCTCCATGCTCACCGGCGTCCCGCCCGAGGTGCACGGGATCAACTGGAACTTCGAGCAGGTGGAGAACGTGGGCACGGTGCGGGTCCCCACCGTCTTCGACCTGGCGCAGGGCGCGGGAAAGACGACGGCGGGGTTCTTTGGGAAGTCCAAGTTCCGCCACCTCCTCCGCCGCGACGCGCCGCGCTTCCGCATGGCGCCGACCGGAAAGGACCTGTGGTCCGCGCCGCGCATCACGCAGGAGGTGCAGGACTACCTCCGCCACCGCCGCCCGAACTTCGTCTTCGTGCACCTGGCGGATCCCGACATCGCGGGGCACTCGCTGGGCTGGATGAGCGCCCCCTACCGCTTCGCCGTCCGCCGCGCCGACGCCGCCGTGGCCCACATCGCCGCCGCCGCCAACCGCGCCTACGATGGAAACGTAGTCGTAATCGTCACCGCGGACCATGGGGGCCACGGCCGCGACCACGGCACCAATCAGGACGTGGACATGCTGATCCCCTGGATCGCCTGGGGCCGCAACGTCCGCCCGGGCGAGATCACCGCCCCCGTCAGCACCATGGACAGCGCCGCCACCGCCCTCTGGCTCCTCGGCGTCCCCCGCCCCGCCAACTGGACCGGCAAGCCCGTGGAGTCTGCGTTCGCGACTCCGGTCCCGTAGTCAGAAGCCGTAGCCTTGAAGAGGAGCGCCAACGCTCCTTTCCAGCCCTTGCGTTTACGCGTATCAAAGTGTACACTGTGGACACGCTGCAATGGCGAACCCGATACATCAATCGGGAGTGATCACGAACACGGGGCACGAGAGTGACAATAGTGGAGTTCCTGATCCCGCGTCGGCCGCTGTCGCTCCAGACACGGAGGCGGAACGACCTCCAGTCCTGGAAGCGGTTGGTCGCGGGCGCAGCGGGAAGCGTCTGGGGACGCAGGGCGCCCATAGAATCCGGCGACCTCCGCCTCACGATCGTGTACCTCAGCGATGAATATCCGCCTGACACGGACAACATCATCAAACCGATACAGGACGCGCTGGAGGGGGTCGTAATCGTGGACGACTTATTGGTGACGGATGTCCAGAGCCACCGGCGCTTTCGGAAGAGCGACTTCGATCTTACGCGTCTCCCCCCGCTGCTCCACCAGGGATTGCTGATCGGCGCGGAATGTGTCTACGTAAGATTGGGCGAAACGGAACCTCTGGAGGATCTGCTATGAAAAGCGAAGCATCGAAGCAGAAGATGTCGGAGCTTGCCGCCCGGTACGAGCGGGACGGATTCGCGGTACTGGTCGAACCGGACCCGAGCGCGGTTCCCTTCGATCTCGGAGGGTACCGACCGGACTTGCTCGCATCTAAGGGCGACGAGCACCACATCGTAGCGGTCCGCGACCTAGGAACCCGGCTGTCAGTGGACCGCTTCCAGGAGCTCGCGGAGGATATTGGCAGCCATGATGGCTGGCACTTCATCCTGGCTACAAGCGACGACCTGAATCCCGGCAGCTTTCCCGCCAAAGTCCCGCTTCTCTCCCTGGAGCAGTTGCGGGAACGTTCCAGGAGCGCCGCACGGCTGCTGGAAACGGGCCCGAGCGAGGCGGCGCTCCTGTCGCTGTGGGCCGTCTTCGAGGGGATGGTACGGGTTCAGGCACGACGGATATCGCTTCCCATCGAGCGCTACCCGACGCTGGGGCTGCTGAAGCACATGTACTCGCATGGCGAGCTGTCGATGCAGCAGTACGACCGTGCCATGGAAATGCTCGACCTACGGAACGCCGTTGCCCACGGCCTCGCCGTAGAGGGCGTGGAGAGCGCGGCGGCGCAGATGCTGGACATAGTCCATGAGTACTTTGACCGGCTGAGTCCGCAGAGCGCGGCAGCGTAATGTGCTATAGAATCTACAGCGGTTCTCGGCGGTGAACGCGTTTGTAGCCGCTACAGGCCGGATTTTGCTCACGACTCAAGGCGCTACCCGCAAATTCGTATGCTACCCATCGAGCCACGCATCTTGAACCACATCCGGCTTCAACGCAGTAGGGTACAACGCGAAGAGGATATCCGCTTAGCCATTCAACAGCTCAACGCTGTTGCTGATGCTCAGATTCTCGGCGCAGAGATGTGGGAGGAGTTGAACCGACTCACTACAGTAGAGCGAAGCTCCGTTTCAGACGAACAGCGAGCCCGGGTGCAGGTGGCTGTAGTTAGTAAGCTTTACGAGGGAGGTCGTTTGTCGTACGAGGAGTACGCCTACCTTGCTGCTTACCCAGTCCTGGGCATTGTCGATAATCGGTGGCTCGACGATGTGTATGAGCGTGAGATTGAGCCGTTGCACCAACGGTTAGAAGAACTTGCACGCTCTTCCTTCGACGAAGAGGCAGATGCTTGGCTATCCGAGTCCGATGCCTGTGAGTACACAAAGCTTAATCTCGAAATCGAGGCGAGACTCCGCCGTAAAAGTATCGAGGTGCTCCGAGAGTTCGGACTTTCCGACTTAGCGGACGTTCGCGAGCGAAACCCGAAGGAGTTCGAGCGAATCATTGAGCGCGGGCGTAGAGCTGCGTTCCATCCCGAGGCGCAGGCGGATGCGCTTCGTGATGCGATCATGGCAATGCGTCAGGAGGCAGAACTTGCCAGCTCCGCTGGTGCGTATTCTATCGCGACCGCAGCCTACGGCGCCGCGATCGAAGGACTGTTGGCTCTACGGTGCATGCGAGCTCCGGTAAAAGCTCGCAGGATCGCAAACGCTACAACTGGCAAGAAGCAGCGACCGAGCCCGCTCGACTGGAGCTTCGACGTGCTTATCGACGTATGCGAGGCTGCTGGATGGTTGCCAGAGTTCGAGACTGAGTACTTGGGGCATAGCACTGCTCAATGGGCGCATTATCTCCGCGAGTTGCGTAACCGCATTCACCTAACCCGGACCGCACGCAAACACGCATGGGTGAAGATTGGGAAACGTGAATTCGAGACAGCCCGTGCAGTGTATGAAGTGATCGACGCAGCTCTGCGCGATCGCAAGTCGCTCTCCGAGCAATCTCATTCCGGCGATGCCTAGCGCAGCGTTTCAGCTGACAAAAGTTACGGGATAGACCGGTCGGCAAGCACTCCGATGAAACAATCAGGGAACGCAGGGTAAAAGGGCCGCGCCCCCACCCCGGGAGCGCGGCCCTCTTCACACCATCCAGCCGAACCGTCAGACCGCCGCCAGCTCCTGCACGTTGTCGAGGTAGTACTCGAGGCCGAGGTGGGTGATCTGTTCCTCGCCCATCAGCCAGCGGAGCGTGTTCTTGAGCTTCATCTGCTGGATAAAGAGGTCGTGCTCCGGGTACAGGCCCTCGGCGGTCATGGGGCTCTTGAGGTAGAACGAGAGCCACTCCTGGATGCCGTGCAGCGAGCTGCGCGAGGCCAGGTCCAGGAAGAGCGCCAGGTCCAGCACGATCGGGGCGGCCAGGATGCTGTCGCGGCAGAGGAAGTCCACCTTGATCTGCATCCGGTAGTCCAGCCAGCCGCGGATGTCGATGTTGTCCCACCCTTCCTTTTCGTCGCCGCGGGGAGGGTAGTAGTTGATCCGCACCTTGTGATAGAAGTTCTTGTACAGCTCCGGGTAGAGCTCCGGCTGGAGGATGTGCTCCAGCACCGACAGCTTGCTCTCTTCCTTGGTCTTGAACGACTCCGGGTCGTCCAGCACCTCGCCGTCGCGGTTCCCCAGGATGTTGGTGGAGAACCAGCCGTCCAGCCCCAGCATGCGGGCCTTGAGCATGGGCGAGAGCACCGTCTTGATGAGCGTCTGCCCCGTCTTGAAGTCCTTGCCGGCCACGGGCACGCCGTTCTGCTGCGCCAGCTCCACCATCGCCGGGAAGTCGACCGACAGGTTGGGCGCGCCGTTGGCGTAGGGGACGCCTTCCATGATCGCCGCGTACGCGTACAGCATGGAGGGCGCGACCTGGTCGTGATCCTCGTCGATGGCGCGCTCGAAGGCCTCCAGCGACTGGTGGATCTCACCCGGCTGGATGTAGACCTCGGTGGAGCCGCACCACACCATCACCAGGCGGTCGCACCCCTTCTCTTCCTTGAAGCGGCGGATGTCCTCGCGCAGGGCGTCGGCCCAGGCGCGCTTGCTCTTGCCGGGCTTGACGTTGATCCCCTCCAGCTTCTTGACGTAGCGCTGGTCGAACGCCGCGGGCATCGGCTTGATCGTCTGGAGGAAGTCCTTGATCGGCTCGATGTGCTCCCACTTGTTCAGCACGCCGGCGTTGAGCGCGCTCTCGTAGGCGTCCTGCGGGAACGGGTCCCAGGCGCCAAAGACGATGTCGTCCAGCCCGGCCAGCGGGACGAAATCCTTGATCAGCGGGTGGCGGCCCTCGGTGCGCTTGCCCAGGCGGATGGTGCCCATCTGGGTGACCGAGCCGATGGGGCGGCCCAGACCGCGGCGGGCCAGCTCCACGCCGGCGATCAGGGTGGTGGAGACCGCCCCGAGGCCGGGGAGGAGGATCCCGAGGCGCCCCTCCGCGGGGCGCGGCGTGTACTGTTCGGTGCGCACGATATCGCTACCTGTTTGCGGGTGTGGAAGTCCGGTTCGGCTCCGCGGGAGCGGGGGCCGCCGGAGTTTGCAGGTGACGGTACACCCAGTAGATGCGGTACATCGCCGTGGCGTTGGTGAGCACGGCCATCGCCCAGATCACGCAGGTCAGCACGAGCCCGTGGCGCCATGACCCGAAGATCATGGTGGAGCCGCCCAGCAGGATGATCCGCTCCGCGCGCTGCATCAGCCCCACTTTGAGGTCGATCCCCAGCCCCTCGGCACGGGCGCGCGTGTACGACACCATCAGCGAGCCGGCCAGCGCGAGCACCACCACGTATACCATCCAGGGCTCGCCGATGTTGCGGCCGGGCCCAAGGTACAGCGACATCACGCCGATGAAGACCACCACCTCGGCCGCGCGGTCGAGCGTGGAATCGTAGAACGAGCCGAACTTGGTGGCGAGTCCGGCGCCGCGCGCGATGGCGCCGTCCACGATGTCCAGCACCCCGCCCAGCAGCACCAGCGCACCACCCCACTGCATGGCACCGAGGAAGTACGAGAGCCCGGCCGCGCAGGTGACCAGGAAGCTGATGGTGGTCACCACGTTGGGGTTCACCCCCATGCGGCCGAGCGCACCCATCGGCCGCTCGATAAGCGGCGCGATGAAGGGGCGGAGCGCGCTGGGCTGGAACTTCATCAAGCGGCGTGGCTCAGGACGGGAGGATGATGCGGCTCTGTTCGCCGGCCTCGACGCCCTTGGCGATCTCTTCCTGGATGCGGACCATAAGGCGGTCGAAGTTGGCCTGCGCGGAGGCGTAGCTCTGGTACACGGGCGACACCTGCACCGTGCCGGCGAGCCGCTCGAACTCCTCCTGCTCCGCCTCGGGCGGCTCGGTGCCCTCCTCCATCGCGCGGGCGAAGCCCATCTGCAGCTCGTTGAGCCGGTTGAGGCTGGACACCAGCTCGCGGTCGTCGGACATCTGCGTGTTGGCGCGCTTGAACGCCTTGTACTGGTCGCTCTGCGCCACCAGGCGGCCGACTTC
Organism: Longimicrobium sp.; assembly: GCA_036386635.1. Taxonomy (GTDB): domain Bacteria; phylum Gemmatimonadota; class Gemmatimonadetes; order Longimicrobiales; family Longimicrobiaceae; genus Longimicrobium. The sequence continues at coordinate 2,478 of DASVVI010001037.1, read as the reverse complement.
GCGCGCCTTCTCCCAGATCATTTCCATCCGTGCTGCTCCGTTGAAGTTTCCAGCTCGGCCAGGACCATGCGATCGCGTCCGGCGAGGTCCTTTTCCACGCGCGGGGCGCCGAAGCCCCCCGCGGCGCGCACCAGCTCCGCCACGGCGGCGCCCTGCCCCTCGCCGATCTCCAGCGCCAGCAGGCCGCCGGGATTGAGCACCGAGGGCGCGCCGGCAACAATACGGCGGATCACCTCCAGCCCGTCGTCGCCGGCAAAGAGCGCGGTGGCCGGCTCCCAGTCGCGCACCTCGGTGGCGAGCGAGGCGCGCTCGGCGTGGGCCACGTAGGGAGGGTTGGAGACCAGGACGTCGAAGCGCTCGCCGGCCAGGGGGGCCAGCCCGTCGCCCAGGCGGAACTCCACGGGGGCGCCGGGGGCGGCGAGGGCGTGGTTGGCGCGGGCCGCTTCCAGAGCGCCGGGCTCCACGTCGGTCGCCACCACGCGCTCGAACGGGCCCTCGGTGGCGAGCGCCAGTGCGATGGCGCCGGAGCCCGTCCCCACGTCCGCGGCGGCGAGGCCGGGGCGGGCGGCGGCCCAATCCAGCACGCGCTGCACGAGCTGCTCCGTCTCCGGCCGCGGGATCAGCACGCGCGGATCGACGCGGAGGCGGAGGTCGCGGAAGTGGGCTTCGCCTTCAATGTACTGCAACGGCTCGCGCTTCGCACGCCTCAGCAGCCGCCCCTTGAACTCCGCCAGCTCCTCCGGCTTCAGTGGCCGGTCGAACTGCAGGTAGAGGTCGAGACGCTTCACGCCGAGCACGCCGGAGAGGAGCAGCTCGCCGTTCAGCCGCGCGTTGTGGAAGCCCTTCTCCCCCAGGTACTCCGCGGTATACCGCAGAAGCTCCATCACCGTCCAGACTTTGGGAGCGTTCACGCGGCGCGTTCGGACTGCGAGGCGAGCTTGAGGTTGTCCACCAGCTCGCCCACGTCGCCGTCCAGCAGCTGCTGCAGGGCGTGCGTGGTGTAGCCGATGCGGTGGTCCGTGACGCGGCTCTGGGGGAAGTTGTAGGTGCGGATCTTGGCGGAGCGGTCGCCGGTGCCCACCTGCGTCTTGCGGTCGCGGGCGCGCTCGGACTCCTGCTCGGCCACGCGCATGTCGAGCAGGCGCGAGCGGAGGACGCCCATCGCCTTGTCCTTGTTCTTGTGCTGGCTCTTCTCGTCCTGGCAGGTCACCACCAGCCCCGTGGGGAGGTGCGTGATGCGGACGGCGGAGTCGGTGGTGTTCACCGACTGCCCGCCGGGGCCGGAAGAGCGGTAGACGTCGATCTTGAGCTCGCCCGGATTGATCTGCACGTCCACCTCTTCCGCCTCGGGCAGGACGGCGACGGTGGCGGCGGAGGTGTGGATGCGCCCCTGGTTCTCGGTGGCGGGTACGCGCTGCACGCGGTGCACCCCGCTCTCGTAGCGCAGGTCGCCGTACGCGTGCGGCCCGCGCACCACGAAGATCGCCTCCTTGTACCCGCCCGACCCGCCTTCCGACGCCGATAGCACCTCGATCTTCCACCCGCGGCGGTCGGCGAAGCGCTGGTACATGCGAAAGAGCTCGCCGGCGAAGAGGGCCGCCTCGTCGCCGCCGGTGCCGGCGCGCACTTCGACGACGGCGTCGCGGTCGTCCAGCGGGTCGCGCGGCATCAGGAGGCGCTTGAGCTCTTCGGAGAGGTGCGCGGTCTGCTCCTCCAGCTCGGCGACTTCGGCGCGGGCCATGGCGGCCATCTCCGCGTCGTCGCCCTCCTCGGCGCGGGCGCGGGCGCCCTGCAGCTCCTCCTCGGCGGCGCGCAGGCGGGCGGCGGTCTCCACCGTCTCGGTGAGCTGCGCGTGCTCGCGCGAGAGGTCGCGCAGGCGCTTGGGGTCCGCGTGGATCGCGGGGTCCGCGAGCTGGTCTGAGAGGTCCTGGTAGCGGCGCTCGACTTCGCGGATGCGGTCGTCCATGGGGCGGTCTTCGAAGGTGCGGGTGCTGGGTTGGGGAACCGGCACTCGCGCGGCTTCGGGGCGGTGCTGTTACGGTCCGGATACTCGGAGAGCCGGGGCTGCTGTCCCCGGCTCTCCCTGTTCTGCGTGAGCGCTGCTTACTTCGCCGCCTCGCCGCCCGCGTAGCGCTGCCGGAAGCGCTCGATGCGCCCGGCGGTGTCCATCAGCTTCTGCTTGCCCGTGAAGTACGGGTGGCACTGCGAGCACACTTCCACCGAGATCTCGTCCGTGGTGGAGCGGGTCTGGAAGGTGTTGCCGCACGCGCAGCGCACCTGAGTCGTCTTGTAATTCGGATGGATGTCCGCCTTCATGATGCACCCGCTCCCTGTTCGGGGTACGCCGATCGCCGCTTCCTCCGGACGATCGAAAGCCTTGATAATAGCGGGATTCGGGGCGGAAGGGAAGTGCGGGCCCTCACCCCCGGCTCGTTACACTCGCCTGCCCCCTCTCCCGATAACAGGAGAGGGCTGCGC
>DASVVI010001036.1:0-4604 GCA_036386635.1 Longimicrobium sp. | reverse complement strand
GCAGGCCGTCGCTGGCGGCCGAGGTGGCCGCGCGCTTCCAGCGGTGGAGCGCGGTGGACCGGCTGGTGGCGTCGCCGCTGGTGCAGAACAACCTCATCGGGCGCAGCCCCGTGTGGCGCTCCGTGCTGCGGCAGGTGGTGGAGGTGGCCACCTTTACCGACGCACCCGTGCTGGTGACGGGGGAGAGCGGAACGGGAAAGGAGCTGATCGCCAACCTCGTCCACTCGCTGGACACTCGCCCCCGCAAGCGGGATCTGGTGGTGCTGGACTGCACCACCGTGGTACCCGAGTTATCGGGGAGCGAGTTCTTTGGGCACGAGCGCGGCGCGTTCACGGGCGCGGTGGGGGTGCGCGACGGCGCGTTCGCGCTGGCGGACGGCGGGACGCTGTTCCTGGACGAGATCGGTGAGCTTCCGCTCGTGCTACAGGCGCAGCTGCTGCGCGCGGTGCAGGAACGCACCTACAAGCGGGTGGGCGGCAACAGCTGGCAGCAGAGCAGCTTCCGCCTGGTGTGCGCCACCAACCGCGTCCTTCAGGAGGAGGTGGCACGGGGACGCTTCCGCTCGGACTTCTACTACCGAATCGCGAGCGTCACCTGCCGCGTCCCTCCGCTGCGCGACCGGCCGGAGGACGTGGTGCCGCTCTTCCTCCACTTCCTGGGCAAGTTCCTCCCCGGCCGGCCGGTGCCGGAGCTGGACGGCGCCGTGCGCGACTTCCTGCTGCGCCGCGCCTACCCCGGCAACGTGCGCGACCTGCGGCAGCTCGCGGCGCGCATCGCGTACCGGCACGTGGGGGAGGGCGCCATCACGCTGGGCGACCTTCCCGAGGACGAGCGGCCGATGGACGGGGCGGAGTCGGCCGGCGGGTGGCCGGACGACGCGCTGGAGTGCTCGCTGCGACGCGCGCTGGCGCATGGGCTGGGGCTGAAGGAGATCGGGCGGCTGGCGTCGGACACCGCGATCCGCATCGCGGTGGGCGACGAGGCGGGAAACCTGCAGCGCGCGGCGCAGCGGCTGGGCGTCACGGACCGTGCGCTGCAGATGAGGAAGGCGCAGAACGGGCGTCCGGCGGGGTCCGCGGCGAACTGAACGGCGGTTTCACGCAGAGGCACGGAGGGGCAGGGAAAGAACCGTGGAGGGCCTCTGTGTCTCACACCGACGTCGATCGTCAGGGGATGAACGCCTCGCCCTCCCAGGGATCGGAGGGGGCGGGGCGTTCATGCGTGCGGGCGGGTGCGAGAGGTGGGTCCTCCGCGGAGGGCGCGGCGGCGTCGCGCGGGGGGCGGACGCGCGCGATCAGGCGCAGGAGGTTGCCGCCCAGCACCAGCCGCTCGTCCTCGCTCGAGAGGTGAAGGGCGCGGATCTTTTCCAACTCGACGCCGGGGTGCAGCCAGGGGCCGTCGGAGCCGAAGAGGAACTTGCGGGCACCCGCGCGGCCGACCGCCTCCTGGAGCAGGTCGAAGCGGCGCACGCCCGAGGTGTCCGTGTAGACGTTTGGGTAGCGGATCAGCGGGTCCACGAGCGCCACCTGCGCGCGCCAGTCGTCCGCGAAGCTCCCCAGGTGCGGGATGATGAAGCGCACGTCGGGGTACTCGCGCGCCAGCAGCTCCACGGCGGAGACTTCGCCCATGACGTCGTAGAGCACCGGGACGCGGTAGGCGCGCGCGGCTTCGCAGATCTCGCGGCTGATGCGCGCGTCGTGGCGGTGCACCTTGATCCCCCGGAAGCCGTGCCGCTCCACCGCCTCGCGCACCATCGCGGCAACGCGGCCGCGGTCGCGCGACGCGTGCACGAAGGCGAAGCCCCAGAACCGCCCGGGGCTCGCGCGCACGATCCCCGCCACCTGCCGGTTCGCGGCCAGGTAGTCGGAGTGGAAGGCGGCAAAGATCACCGTGCGCCGGATGCCGTACTCCTCCGCCCAGCGCAGGTAGCCGTCCAGCGGCGCCGAGGTGTCCCACGGGCCCGTGAGGCCGTCGCCGGTGCCGGCGTGGCAGTGGCAGTCGATGATCATCGGTGCGTTCTCCACACTGCATGGCTCACACGGAGGCACAGAGACACAGAGGAAAGACGCAGAAGCCCTCTCCGTGCCTCCGTGGCTCTGTGTGAGATCGCCGTTCCTGGTTGCATGGTGCCGTGCCTCAGCCCCAACCGAGCGGTGCGATCTCGTATGGCGTCGTTTGCTTGGCGAGTGAGACGCCCTTGGGGTCCAGGAACGCGGGGGGATTGAGGTGGCTGACCGATATACCGAGGTCGGCGATCCAGACCGGGTTCCTGGGGGTGCGGACGGTCAGCCCGTAGCCAGCTCTCGTGAGGATTCGCACCAGGACGTGCTCGACGTCTTCGCGCAGGAGCTGCATGTCGGCGGAGCTCGTTGGGGCGAAAGCGCGGGTCTGGGGCTTCTGCTGCACCATCTGGCTGGGGAGCGTCGCGATCGTTCCCACGCACACCACGTAGGGCGCGAAGTCCACGTCGAACGCACGGAGCACGTCGATGCGTGGGCCCATCCTATCCTGCTTCTTCGTCTCGCCGACGTAGAGCGGGCGGAGGTAAGTGCCGCCCATCTCGCGCGCCGCGTTCTTCTTCTTCCCGTTCACGATCTCCAGAGCCGCGGTGCGCTTCGCCAGGACGTAGACGACCTTCCTGGGGTCCGTCACGCCCAGGCTTCGGGCCTGGGTGAGGGGGAGCTGCTTCCACGTGATCTGCACCCTCGCGCCGCGCACGCGCAGGTCCTGGGACTTGCCTGTCTGCGGGTCCTTGTACGGCCGCGTGTAGCCGGGCGCGCCCACGGGGACCAGCTCGGCCTCCGCCTCGCTCTCGGGGCGCACCATCAGGATCTCGCCCTGGGTGGGTCCCCTGGGGCGCACCAGGAGGCGGAAGCCGGGGGCCGAGAAGACGGGGAACGGGGGGCCGTTCGCGCCGCCGATCGTCTCCGGCGTGCGCCGCGCGGCCCGGGCCACGCGCCCCACGGCCCGCGCGAGGGACGGGCCGGGGTCGCCGGCGAGAGGGCCGCCCGTGATGCCGCGGAGCTGCTCCGGGCGCAGCCGCGAGAGGATCGTGTGCAGGCTCTCGTGCGGAAGCTGGAGCGTGTATCCGTCGCGCGTGGTCCACATGCGTGCCTCGGGTGGCGAAAGAGGGTTGGTTTTCAGCGCCGCGGGCGGCCGGGCACGGGGCGCACGGCCACGATGTCGCCCCCGCGCCGTCCCCGGGCGGGCCTGGTCACGATCCCGTAGCGGCGGCCCCCCGCCTGGCCCGCGAATACGGGATAGCGCTTGCCGCTGCGGCGGTTGCGCAGCGTGCCGATGCGGCGGGCTCCGCGCGCTAGGCCCGCCAGGCGCCCCATTGAGGTGCGGGGGGCCGGCCACGGAAGGCGCGCGCGCAGGCGGTCGAGCCACCAGCGCGGGATGCTGAGCGCGTAGCCGTCGTGCGTGATGTAGCTGGGTCCGCACGTGCAGCCGGGCTCCCTGCAGCGGCAGGGCGGGGCAGGGTCGGCGGGCGGCGCGTCTGCGTAGCTCGGGGCCGCGTCCGCATCCGCATCTGCGCCGCTCCACGCGCCCGGGCCGCCCGCGTCAACGCCATCCTCCACCGGCGCCGGCTCGGAGGAGGCATCGGCGTCGGGGGCCGCGTCCGGGTCGGTCTCCCATTCGTTGGCGGTGCCCAAGGGGAGACGGGCGGCCTCCTCGTAGACGCCGCGCAGGCGGGGGCCGTACGTCTCCACCTGGCCGGGGCCGTTGTAGTACTGCGCCACCCGGTTCCAGTCGCGCGCGCGGAGGTGCAGCACCAGGTCGCCCTTGCGCGGCGCGGACTTGGAGCGGCAGAAGTCGAAGAAGCCCAGCACGTGCGCGCGCTCGCTGGCCTGGAAGGCCTGGTACATGGCGCGCGCGGTTGAGTAGCCGATCTCCGCGTGGCTCGCGCCCATGATCTGCGGCCCGCCCATGCTTATGCACTGCAGCGCGGTCTCCTCGCCGGCCAGCCGCGACGCGAGCGCCAGGACGCGGTACTCCGCCTCCTGCTTGCCGGTGTGCACCGTCTCCCAGGCACCGGCGGGGCTCTCGCGGAACTGGTGCCCCTCCCAGCGCCGCCCGCCCACGCCCGCGCGCCCGCCGTGGCGGAAGTGCTGGTCGTAGAGCGCCGGGTTCTTTTGGCCCCAGCGGTCCCACAGGTAGTGGTTTTCGAAGCGGATGACGGCGCGCCCCACGGTGTGCTCGCGCCCGCCGCTCTCCACGCGCCAGACGGCGAGCACGGCCTGCACCTCGATCCCCAGCTGCGCCGCCACGGCGCCCATCAGCCCGCCCAGGCGGTTGTAGCTCCGGCCCAGCGCCTGCCGGTCGCGCGACCATCGGGAGTCGATGGCGATGGGGGCCGCCGGCGGCATCGGCAGCCGCTGGAGACGCGGGTCGTGCGCGAGGAAGCCACCCGCCGTGCCGACGCTCGCCGGGCCCCCGCCGCCGGTGCCGGTCGTGCCGCCGACGCTCATGGGGCTCCCGGCGAGCAGCGGACGCAGGGCCGCCCACGTCTTCGGCCCCAGGACCCCATCGGCCGAGAGCCCGCGGCGAGCCTGCCAGAGCGCCAGGGCACGGACCAGCGACGCCTCGTCCGGCGACTGGT
>DASVVI010001035.1:0-5460 GCA_036386635.1 Longimicrobium sp. | reverse complement strand
ATCCCGGGGAGTTCACCGCGCTCTTCAACACCATCCTCATCAACGTCACCGGCTTCTGGCGCGACCCCGAAGCGTGGGCCGTGCTGATGAACGAGCACCTGGCGCCCATCCTCGGCGAGTCCGATGCGCCGGTGCGCGTGTGGAGCGCCGGGTGCGCGTCGGGCGAGGAGACGTACACGCTGGCGATGATGTTCGCCGAGGCGCTGGGACCGGAGGGATTTCGCCAGCGGGTGAAGATCTACGCCACCGACGTGGACGAGGAGGCGCTGGCGCACGCCCGCTCCGCCACGTACAACGAGAGGGCGATGGAGTCGCTGCCGCCCGAGCTGCGGGAGAAGTACTTCGAGGCGGCGCCCGGGGGATTGTTCGCCTTTCGCGCGGACCTGCGCCGCCAGGTGATCTTTGGGCGTCACGACCTGGTGCGCGACGCGCCCATCAGCCACCTGGACCTGCTGGTCTCGCGCAACGCCCTGATGTACTTCAACGCGGAGACGCAGGGGCGCATCCTCACCCGCTTCCACTTCGGGCTCAAGGACGGCGGCACCCTCTTCCTGGGGAAGGCGGAGATGATGAGGTCGCACGGGGACCTCTTCGCCCCGGTGGACCTCAAGGCGCGCATCTTCCGCAAGGCGGCGCGCGCCGCCCGGCGCGACCGGCTGCTGACGCTGGGGCAGCCCGCCCGCGCCGAGGGCCACGAGCGGCTGATGCACCAGCTTCGCATCCGCGAAGCCGCGCTGGACGTGCAGCCCAACGCGCAGCTGGTGGTGGACCGCAAGGGCGCGCTGGTCTCGGCCAGCGCGCAGGCCCGCGCCATCTTCGGGCTGGTGCCGGCGGACGTGGGGCGTTCGCTGCACGACCTCACCATCTCGTACCGCCCGGTGGACCTGCGCACCCGCATCGAGCAGGTGTACGGCGACCCGCGCGTCCTGCGCATCCCCAGCGTCGAGCACCCGCTCCCGGACGGAGCCTTACGCACCTTCGAGGTGATCGTCGCGCCGCTGGTGGACCGCGACGACTCCATCGTGGGGGTGAGCGTCTCCTTCGTGGACGTGTCGCAGGTGCAGCAGGTTCGCGCCCAGCTCATGGAGGCGAACCAGGAGCTGGAGACGGCGTTCGAGGAGCTGCAGAGCACCAACGAGGAGCTGGAGACGACCAACGAGGAGCTGCAGAGCACCATCGAGGAGCTGGAGACGACAAACGAGGAGCTCCAGAGCAGCAACGAGGAGCTGGAGACGATGAACGAGGAGCTCCAGTCCACCAACGAGGAGCTGGAGACGATCAACAACGAGATCCAGCGCCGCACCGGGGAGCTGAACGACGTCAACACCTACATGACGGCGATTCTCACCTCGCTGCGCTCCGCCGTGGTGGTGCTGGACCGCGACTCGGACATCCGCATCTGGAGCCGCAAGGCAGAGGATCTGTGGGGGCTGCGCGGGGAGGAGGTGGAAGGGGTGGCGTTCCAGAACCTGGACATCGGCTTCCCGGTGGAGCGCCTCAAGGCCCCGGTCCGCGCCTGCATCGAGGGCCGCTCCGAGCACGAGGAGCTGACGCTGGACGCCGTCAACCGCCGCGGCCGCACCATCCGGTGCCACGTCACCTGCACCCCCTTCGCCGGCACCGACCGCCAGATCCGCGGCGCCGTCCTGGTGATGCACGAGCTGGAAGACCTTGCCGAGCAAACCGGGGGGATGAAGCCGGCCAGCGAAACCGCCGTCTGACCCCTGGCGCAAGCCTTGCCGAAGTGGACACTCCGTACGTACAAACGGCTTGCTCTTTCCGCCGCACGATAATGAGCTTCGATTCCGTCCTCCACGACCAGCTGCACAGCGCGCACGGCCGTATCGAGGCCCTGCGCGCGCGCCTCGTCGCGTCCGCGGGGTCGGCGGACGTGGCCCAGGCCGCCCTGGAAGAGCTGATGACGGTGATGGAGGAGCTGCGCGTCGCGGAAGAGGAGCTTCGCCAGCAGAACGAGAGCCTCACCGCCGCGCAGCTGCTCCTGGAAGAAGAGAACCGGCGCTACGTCGAGCTCTTCGAGTACGCGCCCGTTCCTTACGTGGTGACCGACGAGGCGGGCGTCATCCGCGATGCCAACCGCGCGGCCTGCGAGCTCCTGCGCGTGGATGGTCGAGCGCTGCGCGGCAAGCCCCTGGTGCTCTTCATCGCCCAAGAGGAGGTGCGCGACTTCCGCACGCGGATGGCGCTCGCCGCCTCCATGCGCGCGCGCATCGACGAGTGGGAAGTCACGCTCGTGCCGCGCGACGGCGAGCCGGTCCCCGCGGAGTGCTCGGTGCAGGGCGTGCCCGCGCGTGCCGGGGAGCCCGCCGGGATGCGCTGGATGATCCGCGACGTCAGCGCCCGCCGCGCCGAGGAGGCACGCGCCGCCCTCCTGGGCGAGACGGAGCGGGGGCGCGCCTTCCTGGAAGCGGTGGTGCGGCAGATGCCCGAGGGGGTGCTGATCGGCGAAGCGCCGGACGGCCGCATCGTCCTGCACAACCCAGAGGCGGAGCGCCTCGTCCGCCACCCCATTCTCCCCGAGGGCGGCGCCGGCTACGTGCACCCGGACGGGCGCCCCCTCGCCGCCGCCGAGTATCCGCTGTCCCGCGTCGTCCGAAATGGCGAGAGCATCGCGGGCGAGGAGCTGCACTACCGCCGCGGTGACGGCACGCCCGCGGTGCTGCGGGTGAACGGCGCCCCCGTCGCGGACGCGGAGGGGAAGACGGTGGCCGGCGTGGTCACCCTCACCGACATCACGGAGGATCGCCGCCGCCGCCAGTCCGACCGCCTCCTCGCGCGCACCAGCGAGCTCCTGGCCTCGTCGCTGGAGTCCGCGGCGACGCTGCAGCGCATCGCGGACATGGTGGCGGGGAGCGTGGCCGACTACTGCATCGTGCACGTGGAAGAGGGCGGGGAGCTGCGCGCACCCGGCGTCGCCCACGCGGACCCGCGCCGGCGCGAGATCGTGCGTGGCCTCCTGCGCCGCTTCCCGGTGGACCCCGCGGGCGCGCACCCCGCCGTCGTCTGCCTGCGCACCGGCGAGCCGCGCCTCATCCCCGTGGTGGACGACGGCATGGTCAGCGCCATCTCCAGCGGCCCCGAGCACATGGAGATGCTGCGCGATCTGGGGCTCGCATCGGGTATGGTGGTGCCGATGCAGGCGCGGGGGCGCACGCTGGGCGCCATCTCCTTCGGCCGCACCGCGAGCTCGCCGCCCTACGAGGAGGCGGACCTGGAGGTGGCGCAGGAGCTGGCCCGCCGCGCCGCCCTGGCGGTGGACAACGCGCGGCTCTACGAGGAGGCGCAGCGGGCCTCCCGCGCCCGCGAGGAGGTACTGGCGGTGGTGTCGCACGACCTCCGCAACCCGCTCAACGCCATCGTCCTGGGCGCCGCCCTGCTGGACGACTTCTCGGCCGGCGCCGCGTGGAGCGACCGCGACCGCCAGCAGCTACGCGCCATCCGCAACGCGTCGCAGCAAATGGCGGGGCTGATCCAGGACCTGGTGGAAGTCGTGGCGCTGGAATCGGGCGGCGCGGCCCTCTGCCCCTCCACCGTCGTCCCCGCCGACCTCGTGGACGCCGCGGTGGAGATGTTCCGCGAGATGGCCGCCCAGCGCGGCCTGACGCTGGGCACCGCCGTGGCCCCCAACCTCCCCACGCTCCAGGCGGACGACTCGCGCATCCTGCGCGTGCTCTCCAACCTGCTTGGCAACGCGCTGAAGTTCACCCCCGCGGGCGGCCTCATCACCGTCTCCGCCGCCCCTGCCGAGGGCGCCGTCCGCTTCACCGTGGCCGACACCGGCACCGGCATCGCCCCCGAGCACCTCCCGCGCCTCTTCGACCGCTACTGGCAGGTCCGCCGCGGCGAAAAGGAGGGACTCGGCCTGGGCCTCGCCATCGCCAAGGGCATCGTCGAAGCCCACGGCGGCCGCATCTGGGCAGAGAGCGTGCAGGGCGAAGGCGCGACGTTCCACTTCACGCTGCCGTAGGGCCCCCACCCCCGCTCGTACCTCGCGGCCCCTCCCCCAAAACAACCTGGGGGAGGGGCGGTGGCGTGCATCTGTGCCGTTGCCCGCAGGTCTGTAGGGGCGCGATTCATCGCGCCCGTGCCCCGCGCCGCACCGCCCCCCGCTCGCCCACACCGATGTCTCGGTAGGGGCGGACCTGCGTGTCCGCCCTCCTCGCCCCACCCTCCAACCCCCGGCCTCGACCCCGATCCTCGTAGGGGCCGCCCCGCGTGGCTGCCCGTGCCCCGCCCACGCCCCGCACGCCGCGTCCTCGGCCCATCGACCGCCACGCGCCATCCCTCGACCCGCGCCCGGCCGGTACACACGCCAAAACCCCACCCTTCGCTCCGCGCCAAAGGCGGTGCGTGGGCAGGGCTCGCAGTCACTGCGCTCAAACCATCATCCGTCCGCGTACGAGACCGCTTCAGCGGTCTTCGCGTCGTTCCAGCCGGGGGCTTCAGCCCCCGGCGCCCGCGCCGACGCTCACCCCGCCCGGCTCTCCCGCCCCCTCCCCACCGGCGCCTCCATCCCATACCGCTGAATCAGCTCCACCGCGAGCGAAAGATAGCTCCTCGCCCCCGCCGACTGCGCATCGTACGCCAGCACCGGCCGCTCGAAACTGGGCGCCTCCGCCAGCCGCACGTTGCGCGGAATCACCGTGGCAAAGGTGCGCTCCCCCAGGTGCCCGCGCACCTCGGCCGCCACACTCTGCGCCAGCGAAAGCCGCCCGTCGTACATCGTGATCAGCGCGCCCTCCACACGCAGCGCGGGATTCAGCGCACGCACCAGCTCGATGTTCTCCAGGAGCTGCGACAGCCCCTCCAGCGCAAAGAACTCGGCCTGCACCGGCACCAGCACACTGTCCGCGGCCACCAGGGCGCCCAGCGTAAAGAGGCCCAGCGCCGGCGGGCAGTCCAGCAGCACGAAGTCGTACAGGTCGCGCACGGGGGCGAGCGCCTCGCGCAGGCGGCGCTCGCGGCCGGGGAGGTCCGCCATCTCCACCTCGGCGCCCATCAGGTGGTCGCTGGTGGGCACCACGTCCAGAAAGGCGATGTCCGGCGAGCGCACCACGGCGCTGGCCAGCGGCGCGCCGTCGAAGAGCACGCCGTAGAGCGACGAGCGGGCGGAGCCGCGCAGCGCGGCCGGAAGCAGGCCGCTCGAGGCGTTCCCCTGCGGGTCCAGATCCACCACCAGCGTGCGCTTCTCGGCCGCGGCCAGGCTGGCGCCGAGGTTCACCGCGGTGGTCGTCTTGCCGACGCCGCCCTTCTGGTTCGCGATCGCGATGGTGGGCATGACGCTCAGTTCACCGTGCGCTCGACTTCCGTGCTGGCCCGCCGCATCCACGCGCGCAGCTCGTCCCAGTCGTCCCCGTCCTCCGCGGCCCAGCGGCGGAAGAGGAGGGCCAGGCTGTCCGCCAGCGCCAGCGCGCGCGCCCGCGGCAGCCGCTCCGCCCGCAT
>DASVVI010001034.1:0-6173 GCA_036386635.1 Longimicrobium sp. | reverse complement strand
TCGCGCGCGGCCTTTCCGGCGGGCGGTGGCGCGGCAAAGGGCCAGGGGAGGTAGCGGATGGCGGGGGCGCGCGCGACCGTGCCGCAGGTGTACGCGCCGTCGTCGTAGTACGCCGTGCCGCAGCTATAGGAGTACTCCGTACCGATGCCGGTTGTCACGCGGCGCAGGGTGATGGCCGGGCGGAAGCTCGCGCGGCCGAAGCAGGCGGCGTCGAAGTCCAGGCACTCCCCCGTGCCGGCGATGGAGGAGCTCTGCATCCGCCCAGGCCCCAGCCCTCCGCCGATCGACGGTCGGATGCGCACCCGCCCCTGCCACGGCGCCAGCATCGAGGCGGGGTTCGCTTCGGAGGCGGCGCGCGTGAGGCTGGAGAGCGTCGGCGCGCCGCCGATGTAGCTGGTCCCCGACACCACGTGGTCGGCCCGCCCCACCGTGATCCCGTCGCGCGCCTCGATCCCGCCAAGGTACGTCATCAGGTGGGTGCCCGCGCCGAACTCCGCCACCCCATCCACGCGCAACGGCCCGCCCACGAGACCCTCGGAACCCCAGCCGGTCACCTCAGCATTGCCCTGCGCGTAGAGCGCGTGCTGATGCGGCGCGATCACCGAGACGGCCAGGTGCCGCGTGACCATCCGTCGCCCCTCGCGGGGGCTGTGCGCGGTGGCGTACACCTCCACCTCGATGGTGCGCGCGGCCACGCTTCCGCCCACCTCCGGTAGCCCGTCGTACGATACGCGCGGCTGGTGTGTCCAGGCGTCCAGGATCTTCTCGTCGTGGGGAATGATCTCCCACTCACGCACGTCCACGATGCGCACGCCGGTCAGCGCGGTGTCGGTCTGGACGGTGGCCCCGGTGGTCTCCAGGTCAGACGCGAGGCTGTTGGCGTTGATGTTGATGGCGAGCATGTCCGGCCAGGAGAGGTTCCCAAGCCGTTGAGCCGACACGGCACGCACGCGGTCGGTGAGAACCTCCACGGCGCTCGCGGCCGCCAGCTCGGTGCGCGACACGGAGTTGCGCGCGTACATCCGCCGCTCCGCCATGCGCGCTAGGAGCTGACTGGCACTGATCACGATCCCCAGCGTCACGATGAAGCCGAGCACCCACAACAGGGCGCTCCCCCGCTCGCCGCGGAGCGCCGCGCGCGTCACCATCCGCCCTCGCTTCCGTGACGCGTGCCGCCGTTGGTGGCGACGACGGTCACGTACGGCACGTTGCGCACGGTGCCGTCCGCCTGGTCGGTCGGGACGGTGAAGCGGATGCGGACGGCGCCCACGTCGTGGTAGCCGCGGCGAAAGGAGAAGCCGGGCTCGGCGGTGGCGGTGGGGAAGGAGGTGTAGGCGTAGTTGGGGCTGCCGGTGGAGTGCGCCAGCGCCGCGGCATCGACCCCCACGCCGCGCCTCCACGCTGTCTCACCGGTGTGCAGCGTCTCCACCTCCAGCGTGGCGACCGGCCCGCCGACGGGGACCGCAGCGTTCCAGGCGCCGCTATTGTCCAGCCCCGTCTGCCGCACCAGAACGGGGACTCCACGCGTGGCGTCGCGCCGCACGAAGAAGCGCGACGCCATCACCCGTTGCGTGCGCACGCGCGGGGTGAGCGACGCACCCGACTGCGTGGGCGAGCCGATGTCCGGGAAGCCGAGCGCGATCGTCAGCTCCGCCACCGGCACCTCGGTGTAGGCGGAGACGCGGCCGCGCGCGCGGCAGTCCCACGTCCGCTTCGGCCGCGGCGCGTTCACCCGCTGGCGGCGCTCCGTGCAGACTCCCCCGTCCTCGTAGTACGTCTGCCTGCAGGCGGTTACGGGGGTGGGACCCGCGGGTGGCGGGGTGTATGTGCCGCCGCTGACCACCGTCACCTGCTCCGCCGTCTCGTCCGTGTAGGTGGGGCACACGACCTCCTCCTCGCAGTCGGCGCCGCAGACGGCGCGGGTTGCCTGGGGGTCGCCCGTCACGCGGTACACGCGGGCGCCCATCGCCGGCGCGCTGACGAGCAGCACCTCCCCCTCCCCGATCACCCTGCTATGGTCGCCCACCAGCAGGAGGCAGGCGCCGCCGCCGGGGCACGGCCGCGTGGAGTTGGTGATGGGTGCGTACTCCGCGCGCAGCACCAGCAGCGTATCGCTGGACGCGGCGCCGCTGCCCGCCACCAGCACCTGCACCGGCCCGGCGTTGGGAGCGGCGAGCGTTCCCAGCGTGGCTTGGCGCAGCGCGTTGCGCAGCACGCCGTCGATTGAGGCCACGGCACTCGCGCGGTCGTCGTCGTTCATCGCCTGCACGTGCCCGCGCGTGACGGACTCGGTGACCGACCACACGCCCGTCGCGATCACGGCTGTGACGACCAGCACGCCCAGCACTTCGATCAGCGTGAACCCCGCGCTTCGGTGTATCGTCATCTTGCTCCTGCTTGCTGCGAAGGGAAGAAAACGGCAACCGCGCATCACACATCCTTCGGTGTCCTTTCCGTTAACCTCTGTGGCTCTGTGTGAGACGGCAGTTCCGCTGTCGCATCAGCTTCCGGGCGACCACGCGGTGCCGTGGCGGTCGCGGGGCCAGAGGGTGATGGTCTGCTCGAGTGCGCTCGTGCCGGAGTCCGTGTAGCGCGATGGAAAGACGACGCGCACGGTGAACTCCGCCACCGGCCCCGATCCGGCGCCGCACCCGGCCTGCGTGTTGGGCGCGGTGGCGTTGTCGCGCACCTCGGCGCCGCCCAAGCAGCGTATTCGCCGCGAGACGGTGACCGCCTGCGAGCCTGGCTCCGCCGCCGCGATCTGGTTTCCCGCGCGGTCGGTGAAGAAGCTGGCCGGGAACGTCCCCGACAGCGGATCGGCCGCGCGCAGCCGCTGCACCTCGTTGCGCAGGGTGCGGTGCGCCACCAGCCGCGCCGCCCTGTCCGCGTCCGCACGCGTGTTGTCCGCGGAATACTGCACCAGCGTCAGCAGGGAAATCCCCAGCAGCGCCAGCGCCAAGATCACCTCAAAGAACGTGAAGCCTTCCTGCCCGCGCCGAGTCCGCGCAGGCGGACTTTGCGTGGTTCCAGCGGCGAATTCATTCGCTCCTGGCAAGCGCGCCGGACGCCTGGCCCGCCTCATCGCGGCGCCTCCGTGCTCCACGTGGCGCCGTTTGGGATGTAGCGGTACAGGTGCGCGATGCCGTCAGGCGTCAGCACCACGGCGGCGACGGCCGATGCGTCGCGGGCGTGCGTCAGGTAGTACGTGACGGAGCCGCCCACCCCCACGTTGCACCCGCGTCCGGCCGAGCAGCGCACCAGCCGCGGTACGGGACCGCCGTTGGTGGCGCTCCCCACCGGGCCGGCTGTGGCGGCGCCGGCGCCCCACTGCACGCCCGCGGTCAGGCGCGTCCACTCGCGGTCGAGCACGTCCGCCTCCCGCATCCCCACCGTATCCGCGGTCGCCAGGAAGGAGCCGCCCACCCCGCTCCCCGCCGTCGCATCCGCCACCAGCAGCGCGTCGCCGCCACGCGCCTCCGACATCGAGACTGCCTGCGTGACGTGCGCGCGGATCTGCTGCGCCTGGTGGTAGACCAGGCGGTGCGGGTTCTCGCGATTGGAGGCCAGCGCCACCGACGTCAGGGCGACAATGATCATCGCCACCACCATCACCTCGATCAGTGTGAAGCCGGCGCGGGGATCCCGCGATGGGGGCGCTTTCATGGGCCGTGGAAGCGGGTCGTGAACCAGATCGGCGGATGCTCGGTATCTGGTCTCAGGCATAGGAAGATACCCCGGACCGCGAAGTGCGGTTTCCGAACCGGGAAAACCCCTCTCCGCAGAGCCGCCGTGTTCACCGACAGGATCCGCTCCATCCTCCCCGCCCGCCGGGGCCACGCCCGCGCCTCCGTCTTCGTGGGCGTGGACCTGGGCGAGCGCCGCACCAAGCTGGTGGGCGTCGCCCGCGGCGACGAGGGCGTGTGCGTGACGCACGCCGCCGACGAGCCCACCCCCGCCGGCCTCTTTCGCGACCGCCGCATCGCCGATCCGGCCGCGGCGGGCGCCTTCCTGGCCGGGCTGGTGCGCGAACGCGGGCTCACCGGCGCCTCCGCCGCGCTCGCCGTCCCCGCGGGCGACGCGCGGGTGCAGCGCCAGCAGCTCCCGCGCATGGACGACGCGGCGCTGCGCAACGCGGTCGAGGCCGACCCGGCGCTGCGGCTGGGCGGGATGGAGACGGTCGCGGCCCGCTACGCCTTCGCCGAGTTGGAGCCCGACGCGCGCCGCGGCGACCCCGCCCTCATGTCGCTCCTCACCGTATCCGCGCGCGAGGAGACGATCCGCGCGCTGCAGACGGCGGCGGAGCTGGCGGGGCTCGCCCCCGGTCCGGTGACGGTGGCCCCCGTGGCGCTGGCCAACGCGTGGACGGCGGCGTTCCCGGAGCGTGTGATGGCCGGGTCGCGCTCCGTTCTCCTGCACGGAGGATTCGGCGGGATGCTGATCGCGGTGCTGGACGGCGGCGTCCCCGTCACCGCGTACGAGGCCAACCTGGGCGTCGACTACCTGGCCGAGCGCTCCGGGCGCGGCGGCGAGGGGCTCCTCTTCAAGCCGGGCGGGATGGACGAGCTGGTTCTGGAGGAGTGGGTACGGCGAGTGGTTGGCGATGCACGCCGCGCCGCCGGAGCCATGTCCGCCGGCTCCGGCGTCCTGGGCGACGCGGACGGCAGCGGCGCGGTGTGGATCTCCGGCGGAGTCGCGCGCCTCCCCGGCATCGCGGAGCGCTTCCGCGTGGCGCTGGGGGTGCCGGTGCACCTCTTTGACCCGCTCGCCCCCTTCCCCGCCACCGTCGACGCACCCCTCCCCTTCGCGCCCGCGCTGGCCGTAGCCGCGGGGCTGGCGCTGGAAAACCTCACGCTCGCGCCGGTGCACCCGTGATCCACCTCGACCTGCGGATCCAGAACGCTGGGCGCGCCGAAGGCCCCGTTACCCCCCGCGAATCGCTCCACGCCGCCGCGCGCGACCCGCTGCTGATCACCGCCATCCTGGCCGCGCTTGCCGCGTTCGGCGGGGTGAAGATGGGGAACGCACGCCTGGACGCCCACGAGGCGCGCGTGGAGGCGGAATCGGCGGCAGCGGCACGCGACGCGGTGCGGCTGCGCGGCTCGCTGAAGCGGGTGGCGGCGCTGACCCGCGAGCAGGCGCGCCTGGCATCCACCGTCAGCGCCATCCGCGCGCTGGGCCCCGACCGCTTCGCCTGGGTGCGGCTGATGGACCGCGTTGGGAGCGCAGCGCCGGAGAACGTGTGGGTCGACCGCATGGAGATGACCTCGCAGGACCACGCCACCGGCGGCGTCGGCTTCCGCGTGACCGGCTTCGCGCCGTCGGTGGAGCTGGCCGCCGCCTTTCAGCGCCGTCTGGCCGGATCGGCCGGGGTGCCCGATGCGGTGCTCTCCGGCACCACCAGCACGCAGATCGCCTCCTTTCCGGTGGTGCGCTACGAGATCACGGGCACCGCCGGGGACGGCATTCCCGACCCGGGGTATCTCGTAGAGCAGACCGCCGTTTCCCCGGAGCCCGCACCGTGACCCTTTCACCCTACCTGCGCTCGCGAATCGCGCTGGGAGTCTTCCTCGCCGCCGCCGTCCTTTCGGGGATGTGGTTCTGGAAGACGTACCGCCCGCGCGCCGCCGAGCTGGCCGAGCGCGAAGCGGCGCTCGCCGAGATGCGCACCGCCAATCGCGACGCCCGCGCCCGCGAGATGGCGATGGGCGCCGACAGCGTGGAAGCGCTCCGCCGCCGCTCGCGCGGCGAGGCCGACCAGCTCGCCATGCGCGTTCCGCCGCAGGGCGGGAACGCGGGGAGCACACAGCCCTTTGTAGAAGCGCTCTCCGAGACGGCCCGCAGGCTGGGCGTGCGCGTCCACAACTACCAGCCGCTGCAGCCCGCCACCGAAGGACAGTTCCAGGTGGATGGCCTCAAGGTGCTGGTGGCCGGCCGCTACCACGACGTGGGCGCGCTGATGGCCGAGCTCCTTTCGCAGCCGCGCCTCACGCAGATCCGCGGCGCGCGGTTGGCCGTCGTGCCGGACTCGCTGATGAACGCATCCGTCGAAGCGCCGCGCCCCGGCGCCGGACCCGCCTTCGCCACTGCGCCCACCGACTCGGTGCTGACCATCCCATCAGGCGAAGCGCCGTTCAACGTGGTCGCCGCCTTTTCGCTGCACTGGTTCTCCGTGG
>DASVVI010001033.1:0-2636 GCA_036386635.1 Longimicrobium sp. | reverse complement strand
ACCGCCGCCGACCTGAGCCGCGAGCTGGTGGACTACGAGCAGCGCCGCGCCCGCGACCGCGAGAAGCTGGACGAGATGGTGCGCTACTGCCGCACCGCGCGCTGCCGCACCCGCATGATCCTGGAGTACTTCGGCGAGAAGCCGGGCGAGGATTTCGTCTGCGGCCACTGCGACAACGACCTCCACCCCCGCACCGACTCCGCCGAGCGGGAGTCCGGCCCGGCGCCGGCCATCGCCTCGCCCGCCGCGCCCCTGCCCGCCGGCCTCGCCCCCGGCGATGAGGTGACGCACGGCACCTTTGGCGAGGGCCTCGTGCTGGCCATCACCCAGGACCGCGCCGAGGTCGACTTCTTTGGCCACGGCACGCGCACCGTGAAGACCGAGTTCCTGAGCCGCATCGACTGAAAAACCGCAGGGCTCAAAGCAGAGGCGCGGAGATGAAGTCATCTCCGCGCCTCTCTTCACTGAAGCCCGCCCAACAAGCGAGTGATCCCGTCCGGCGCGGGTGCGCGTATCTCGGGCGCGAACACGCCTCCGGTGCGCACCTGTGCCTCCATGCTCCGGAGAATCCGCTCCAGATCGGCGGTCAGCTTGCGGACGTAGTAGCGATACACCGCGCCGCATCCCAGCGCGACCGGAACGCCCAGGAGGGCGACTCCGGCAGCCGCGGGGAGAGCTGCAAGCGCGCCGAGAGCCAGCGCGCCAGCCCCAAGAGTAGCCCCTCCGACGCCTCCCAGGACCGCGGCCAATCCGCCCAGGCCGGCGGTAGTCACGGAGCCGTACCGCACGCTTCGCCGCAGGTCCATGGCGATCGATACTTCAGTGGCCGGGACGGCTCCCTCCGTTCCCGCGGGGCGCAGCATCAGCCGGAGCTGCTTGACCCCCACCATCGCGGCGGTGTAGGCGAACGGATTGGTGGCCATCGCGTTGTAGGCGGGCAGATCGAAGATGAGCACGCCGCCGTTGAGAGGGTCCGCCCCCACCGTGCCCGAGAGGGTGAGGTGGTACGGTGCCGCGGGGAGCACCCGCTTCATCGCCTCCATGAGCGCGGCGGGCTCTCCCTGGATGCGCCGGGCCACCTCGATGCTGCGCTGGCTGGTGCCCAGCAGCCGTGTGGCCGCCCGCTCACCCGCGCCGCTGAACCCGTGGGCGTCGATCCCCTCCGATTCGGCGAGCGCCAGCGTCACGAACTCCGCCGAGATCCCCGCCTGCACCGCCGCCGCGCGCACGTCATCTACACGGAACCCCGCGTCCGGGTCGCTGCTTCCGTCGGCCGAAGCGAGCAGGTGGAGCGGAGGCGAGGCCGCCTCGCTGCGCTTCGCCGCCTCCGCCTGCAGCTCGGCTGCCCTCTGCCACACCGCGGCGGCTCTCCCCTCCGACAACATCTGTGTCTCGTTCTGCATCCGTCTCGCTGTGCCCCGGTTCCGCGCTCTTCCCGTTCGGTCTGCCTTCGGAAGGCAACGTACGGAGCGTGGCTCAGGGAGTTGCACCGCGGGGATGGCCCCAACTCGGTGCCTCCGTGCTATCGGGCTTCCAGCGCCAGAAGCGTCGTCTTCGCGTCGATCCCACCGGCGTACCCGGTGGGTGTGCCGTCCGCGCCGATGACCCGGTGGCAGGGGACGACGATGGGGAGCGGGTTGGTGGCGTTGGCCCGGCCCACGGCGCGCGATGCCTTGGGACGGCCGACGCGCTCGGCCAGGGCGCGGTAGCTGACGGTGGCGCCGTACGGGATGCGCCGCAGCTCGTCCCACACGGCGCGCTGGAAGTCGGTGCCGCGCGGGGCGAGTGCCAGGTCGAAGCTGCGACGCTCGCCGCGGAAGTACTCGGCGAGCTGCGCGGCCGCGGGGGCACCGCGGGCGTCGTCCCACGCCACGCCCTCGGGCACGGGCTGGTGGGGGAAGAGGAGGCGCGCCAGGGCGCCGTCTTCGTCCACCAGCGCCACCAGGGCGCCGATGGGGGTGTCGATGCGCGTCGCGAAGAGGCTCATGCGGGGTCTCCCAGGCTCATCCATAGGTGAAAGGTTGCCAGGCTGCGGAACGGCGCAAAGGGCTCCATCAGCGCCCGCACCTCGTCCGCGCCGGGCCGGTGGTCCAGCCCGAAGAAGGTCATCAGCCCCGTGGAGAGCCCCGTGTCGCCGACCGGGACGCAGTCCGCGAAGCCGCACGCGCGCATCATGAAGTAGTGCACGCTCCAGGGTCCGAAGCCGCGCACGGCCCCCAGCCGCCGCTCCACCTCGGTGGCGGGCGCGTCCGCGAAGCCGTCCAGCGGCAGCTCGCCCGAGACCGCCAGGCGCGCGGTGTCCACCAGGTACTCGGCCTTGCGGCGCGAGAAGCGGAGCGCGGTGAGATCGTCGTAGCCGAGCGACGCCACCGCATCGGCCGTGGGGTGCGCGCGGAGCCCGCGTCCTGCTTCGTCGCCGCACAGCCGCGCCAGGTCGCGGCGCAGCGCGTAGGCGAAGGGAAGGTTGACCTGCTGCCCCGCGATCGCCCACACGATCCCCTCGAAAGCATCGCCGGTCTGCGGGATGCGCAGGCCGCGGCGCCCCTCGATCAGCGGCAGGAACGCCGGATTCTCCGCCAGCCGGCGCTCGAACGGCGCGGGGTCCATCGTGAGTCCCAGGAGGCGCAGCGAGATGG
>DASVVI010001032.1:0-6068 GCA_036386635.1 Longimicrobium sp. | reverse complement strand
TGGTCCGCGGCGGGAATGCGGCGGCGGGCACGGCGAAGCGCTTCCTCGAACCGCTCCTCGCGCACCGGCTTCACCAGGTAGTCCACCGCCTCTACGTCGAAGGCCTCCAGCGCGAACTCGCCGTACGCGGTCAGAAAGACGACGGCGGGCGGCGCGTCCGCGCCCAGTGCGCGCATCACCCCAAAGCCGTCCAGCTCCGGCATCTGGATGTCCAGGAAGAGGAGATCGGGACGGAGCGCGCGGATGGCGTCCAGCGCGGAGCGTCCGTCGCCGCACTCGCCCACGATCTCCACGTCGGCGTGCGGCGCAAGGAGCTGGTGGAGGCCGCGGCGCGCCAGCGGCTCGTCGTCCACCACCAGGGCGCGGATCACGGCGCCCGCCGCGGAAGGCGGAGGCGCGCCTCCGTGCCGCCGCCCTGCACGGGCACCACCTCCAGCGACGCGGCGCCGCGATACAGCTCGCGCAGCCGCGCGGCTGTGTTCCCCAGCCCGATTCCCGGCTCCATCCGCCCGCCCGGGAGCCCCGCGCCGTCGTCGCGCACCGTCAGCTCGATCATCCCATCCTCCACCCGCGCCGCCAGCTCGATGGTGCCGCCCGCGGCCAGCGGCGCGAGCCCGTGGCGCAGCGCGTTCTCCACCAGCGGCTGCAGCACGAAGGCGGGAACCGGCGTGTCCATCGCCCCCGGCGGGAGCCGCTCCACCACGCGCAGCCGGTCGCCGAAGCGCACCTTTTCGATCTCCAGGTAGCCGCGCAGGAAGGAGAGCTCGCGCTCCAGCGTCACGAACTGCCCCGCGTCGTTCTCGAGCACCTCGCGCAGGAGCCCGCCCAGCAGGGTGAGCATGCGGGCCACCTGGCGCGACTCGCCGTCGCGCGCCAGTACCGTGATGGCGTTCAGCGTGTTGAAGAGGAAGTGGGGATGGAGCTGCATGCGCAGGGCGCCCAGGCGGGCCTCCGCGAGCTGCGCGCTCAGCTGCCCCGCCTCTTCCCTGCGCCGCTGCGCCTCCGCGTGGTGCTCGTACGCGTGCGCCACGCCCAGGAGCCCGAAGTAGGTGAGCGTGGTGAGCGGAAGCGACGACACGTACCAGCGCCAGAACATCCCGCCGGGCGGGTACGGCATGGGCGTGGGGCTGAACGCGCGCATGGCCGCGGTGGCCACCCCCGCGTACACCACCGCCACCAGCAGCGAGACGGCGAGGTGCAGCGGCAGCGTCGTCGCGAGCGAAGCGCGCCGCACGGGGAGCCGCCGCGCCAGCGCGAAGGCGAGCGGCGTGGCGAACGCGTACACGAACCAGGCGGGCGACTGCGTGGCCACCGCGCGCCATGCCGCGAACGGGCGCCCGGCCAGGCGCGAGAAGGTGTACGTCTCCAGCGCCGCCAGCAGCGCCGGCACCGCCCACACCGCCAGCACCAGCGGCCAGCGAAGGCGCACCCGCGCGTGGTCTTCCGGCGGTGCCATGAAGCTCCTGAGTGCCCAGTGCTGAGTGCTGAGTGCCAGGTGGAAGGGGACGGATGCACGTTATCCCGGTGCGCGGTGGCGAGGCAAGGCGCGACGGGCGGCCGCGCGGGCCGTTCGCTGCATGGGTGCGGCCGCTGGCTGCAACGGCGTTGCGGGGGCCGGATGGGGCCCGGTACCGTGGGGCACGGGAGCCGTTTCCCCGCCTGCCTCACGAACTCCGATACCAGCCGATGCACACACCACGAATCCACCTCGCGGCGCTCGCCGCGCTCCTCCTGGCACCGCCGGCGGCCAGCGCCCAGGCGCGCGCCTCCGTCGCCGCGCTGGACACCGCCATCGCGCGGATGGGCGGCGCGGAGCGGCTCGCCGCCGTGCAGCGCGTGCGGCTGGAGATGGTCACCCAGTGGCAGCGCACCACCTTCGGCGAGGGACCGTACGGCGACGCACCCTCGTACGAGCTGAACACGGACCTGCGCGACTACACGCGCGCCGCGTGGCGCAACACCCGGCGCTCGTACGGCGGCGGCGCGTGGCGCGAGATCGTGGACGTGGTGCTCGACAGCGTCGCCATCCGCCACCTCCCCGCAGGGTTCCCCTCCCCCTCCGCGCCCGGCGGATGGGCGCCGCTCAACGTGGCGTACGTGGACGAGCGCCGCGAGCTGTTCGCCTTTGCCCCCGAGCGCCTCCTCCTGGCGCTGCGCGGCGCCCCCGATCTCCGCGCGCTCCGGGACACGGTGGCGGCGGGCGTCCGCTACGCGCGCGTGGCCGGCACGGTGGACCGCTTCCGCGCCACCCTCCTGGTGCGCCGCGGCGACGGCTTCCCCGCCTCCGTCCACTTCGCCGAGGGCGCACCCAACGACTTCGGCCTGGTGCCGTGGGGGCGGATGGAGGTGGCGATCCACTACTCCGCCTGGCGCCCGCAGGAGGGCCTCGTCTACCCCTTCCAGTGGGACGTGGCGCGGGTGGGGCGCCCTTACAAGCGGATGTCGATCCTGGCAGCGCGCTTCAACCCCGAGGCGTCGCCGGACTCCTTCGCCGTGAGCGACTCGCTGCGCGCCGCCTACCTGGCGACCGCGCGCCGCCCCATGCACGACCTCCCGCTCGCCTCCGCGAAGCGGGTGGGAACGCGCTTCGCCAGCTTCGCCACCTTTGGCGCCCCCGCCGGCGCGGTGAAGGTGGGCGGCCAGTGGCTCCTTCTGGAAGCCGGGCAGGCGCCGCTCAGCGCCGAGCGCGCGACGCAATGGCTCGCCGGCGCCGACCCGGGGAGCCGCATGGGCGGTGCGATCCTCACCCTCGCGGCACCCGGAAACGGCGGCGTGGCGCACCTCGCGCGGGAGCGGATCCCTGTGTACCTGGCTCCCGGCGCCCTCCCCTTCGTCGCGGCGATGCTGCGCGGCCACGGCGTCGCCTCCGCCCCGCCCGCGCCCGTCCGGAGCGCCCGCTGGCTCACCCTGGCCGGCGACTCCGTGTGGATGGAGCCCATCGACCTACCCGACGCGCCGGGCGCGATGCTGGTCTACCTCCCCTCGCTGGAGTGGGTGTACTCCGGCACGATGTCGAACCCCATCCACCGCGGCCTCGTCCTGGCGCGCGTCTGCGGCCGCGGCTGGGCGGTGACGCGTGCGGGCACGCCTTCGCCCGCGTTCGATGCGCCCACGCGCGGCAGCCTCTGCTCGGCGCCGTAGGCGCGAGCCTCACGGGGACAAGGAGGGCACGGGATCCCGATCTCCGTGCCCTCCTTGAACCGCGCTGTTCAGGGACTCGCCTGGTAGCCCATCCCGTAGCGGAAATGATGTCGCCTCCCGTTGATCCCGCCGCAGGCATGTCGTTGCGCATTAGAAACAACAAGATTGCAAAAGGCGTCAGGTTGAGGTACAGTCCCTCGGGACCCCTCCCCGCTAGATGCTCTGGCGCGTACTCCTGCAAGAAGGTGGGCACCAGATGCGTCATTCTTTCAAAATGATCGTGGGCACCGTGCTCGCGGCCAGCGCCTGCCGCGAGAGCCTCATCGACGCCAGGCCCGAGCCCGGGATCCGCTTCACCGCGGGGGTGGGCAGCACCGACACGATCCAGGCGACTCCCGTCCAGGCTCTCAACGTCCGGGTGAACGACGCGGATGGCAAGCCTGCCCCAGGAGCGGTCGTGCGCTTCGAGGCGGTACCCTCCGCCGTGGGCTCGCTCCCCTCCATGACGGTGGGAACGCTCGCCTCCACCCCGCACCTGCAGTTGGCAGTCGACACCACGGACGCCAGCGGCATGGCGTCCATCCTCGTGCGGTTCGGCATCATCGCCGGCCCGGGGAAGATCGTGGTCACCGTTCCGGCGCTCGGCTTCCAGGACACCGCACGCTACACCGTCACCCCCGGCGCGGCCGTGCGGACAGACATCACGCCACGGGATACCGTGGTCTACCTCGACGGGTCGGTCACCCTGCGCGTGACAGTCGTCGACCGCTTTGGCAACTGGCGCCCGGAGGTACCCACGCTCACCGGGTCGGGGGGCGTGTCGGTTTCGGGACAGGTGGTCAGATCATCCAGCTTCGGGCGGCACGTGTTGCGCGCCGCGTTCCCGGGCGTCGCCGCGGACAGCGCCTACGTGACGGCGCTCCCGCGGGGGCGCCTGGCCGCGGTCCGCGGCTACATGGGCAGCACGCTTATGATCACCGATCTCGACGGCAGCAACCGAGTCTTCGTACCGATGGGGGGAACGATCCTCGGCATCGACTGGGCGCCGGACGGCAGGGTGGTGGCCAGTGCGTGGGGCCCGAACAACGCCTTGCCCGTGCTCCAGGCGATCACTCCATCGGGCCAGGTTTCACCCTTCCTTACCGGCGGCTCTAAGTCCGACGGCGGCGAGACACACCCGGTGTTCTCCGCAGACGGAAGGACGGTGTTCTTCTCCGGGCTTATAGGCAACATCAACAACGCCCGAACGCTATGGCGAGCCTTCTCGGACGGAACCCGGGGCGAGCCGTTCTCGATCCCCCTGAATTTGCCATGGGGCGGCGTATTCGGCCCATCCCCGGACGGCACGAGGCTGGCGCACGCCGGCAGGATCTACAACCTGTTGTCGCAGGGTTCAACGTTTCTCCCCCTGCCAGGCTCGGCCAGCATGCGCTGGTCTCCGGTGGAGGATCTGATCGCCTACAACAACCACTCCGCGTTGGGGGTGATCAGGCCCAACGGCGGCGATCACCGCGTCTTCTCCACCAACTACACCGGCTCCGGGGATCTCAGCGTCGACTGGTCCGGTGACGGCAAGTATCTCGTGTTCCGCTCCGGCAGCGGGTCGCTGGAGTTGGTCGAGGTAGCGTCCGGTGCCCACGTCGTGGTGCCGTTCACCAGCGACTTTACCCAGGGCGCGTTCAAGTAGCATTTCGCTGCAGCAGCATACAGCGTGACGGGCTCGCGCCTCCCCTGAGGTCGCGAGCCCGTCCTCGTTCCTGCGTTCTCCCGCCCATCTTCGCCGATCATGCCGCCACCCGGGCCTCGTCCAGGCGCACGCGCAGCAGCAGGTCGTGCAGCGCGGCCCTCGTTGCAGGCGAAGCCGTCTCCGGGAGGCGGCTGAGCTCGGCGGCATCGGCCAGGGCGCGGCACAGGCGGAGGAACTCCACACGGTGGAAGACCGCGTCCGCATCGCCGAGCACCGCCTGCTCCGCGCCGGCCGTCTTGCGGCGGATCAGCTCGTTGATGTACGGGAGCCTCACCTCCCTGTTGCACGCGGGAAGGGATGCGACCACATCGCCGCTCCGCATCATCCGGATGCCGGTGAGGAGTACGCGGTACACGTAGAGGAGGGGCTTCACCCGGCGCGGCTCCTCCTTCTCCCACAGCCGCCACTGGTTGTGCGCGAAGCCCAGGTAGTGCCGCACGCAGCGCCGGGTGATGCAGCCGCGCGCGATATCCTTCAGCTCGTCGTGCTCGGGCGTGGTGTGCACCACGAGCGGCGAGTAGAGCTGCTCCAGCACGTAGCCGTTGTCGCGCAGCAGGAGCGCAAAGAACTTACGCGCGTCGTGGGTCACCAGGTCCACCTCCGCGCCGCCGCGCACGTGGCTGCGCTTCACCGTGTCCTCGCCCTCCTCCAGCCCCGCCACCGCCGCCAGCGGCAGGACGTGGCACCCGCGCAGGTCCCAGTCCGAGTCGCCGGACGGGAAGCCGTACAGGTGCGCGCCGCTCACGGTGGCGAACAGAAGGGGATAGGGGTGCGCGGCGGTCTCGGCGCGCAGGGGTTCGTTCTTTATCATCAGCATGGGTGTACCGCCTTGGTGCGTTAGTGCGTTAGTGCGTTAGTGCGTTAGTGCGTTAGTGCGTTAGTGCGTTAGTGCGTTAGTGCGTTGGGTTTGTGCGCCATTTCATTGTCATCCTGAGCGAGCCGACGTCACGAATGCCCGCGGTGCGGCTCCGCACTCCTTGCGGCGAGCGAAGGATCTAGCCGGTGAAGCGTGAGGATCGCGGGTCGTCACAGGCCCCCTGCCACGCGCAGTAGATCCTTCGCTCCGCGCCACAGGTTGGTGATGGGGAGAGGGCGGAGCGGCGCGTCGCTCAGGATGATAAAAAGTGCCGTTTCTCCTGTCCCCGAAGCGCACTCACGCACTAACGCACTTCCGTCCCCA
>DASVVI010001031.1:0-2330 GCA_036386635.1 Longimicrobium sp. | reverse complement strand
GTGGCTGCCCGTGCCCGCCCCCGCGCCGAACCCCGCAACCGCGCACCCAAACACGCCACCGCCCCTCCCCCAGGTAGTTTTGGGGGAGGGGCAGCGAGGAACGAGCGGGGAGGGGGCCCTACCGCACGATTACCCGGTCCGTCCCTCCGCGCCCGAACGTCTCGGGCGAGTACATCTCCTCGGCGCGCGGGGGCGGGACGATGAAGAGGCCCGGAGTGGTGGCGCGGGCCACGTACGTGTAGGTGTACACCCCCGCCGGCAGCAGCGACGTGAACGCCTCCGCCCGGTCGTCGCGCAGGTTCTGGTGCTCCCACCAGCTCCCGCCGTAGTAGCCTCGGCCCGTCGTCATCACCCGCTCCACCGGACCCAGCGGCCGCCCCGGAGCACCGCCGCCATTCGGCTGGGCGCCGAGCAGCTCGTTGTTCACCGGCTCCCACCCGGCGGGGAGCGGATCGACCAGCGCCACGTGCAGCCGGCGCGACGGGGCCGTCATGGTGACCGTCACGCGGATCCGCGCACCCGCGCGCACCCGCCAGATCCCGTCCTCGCCGCGCGAAACGTCGCCCGCGCTGTCCACCGCCTCGTAGGTGCGCTCCACCGCGAAGCCGCGCTGCATCGGCGTAAGCACCAGGTCGCGCGGGGCGTAGCGGAGGCCGGCGCGGTAGTACAGCCGGCCCGTCCCCTCCATCCCCACCGTCAGCGACGGGGGGCGGAGCTGCTGGAGGACGCGCATCGGGATCTCCGTCTGCGCGCGGGTGGCGGAGCGGCCGCGGAAGGGCGCGCTCCCCGCCAGCCGGTCGCCCAGCCAGACGCGGGCGACGAAGTCGGGAGTCTGCGCCTCGTACTCGCGGAAGTAGCGCTGCACCGCCAGCAGCACCCACGCGTTCTCCTGCGTGTTGCTCCAGCGCCCGCGCACCCGGTTCCCCAGCAGGCCGCGCACCGTCTTGGCCACCAGCTCGTTGCGCGGGTCGGCGGCCAGCAGCCCCTCCAGCACCACCGCGTCCGTGCGCCGCGACGAGTGGAGCAGGAGGTACTCGCCCTCCGTGTAGCGCGTGGCGAAGGTGGCCGTGGTGGCCGTCTCCGTGGCGCGGTTGTTCACCAGCCGCAGCAGCGAGTCGCGCACCGCCGCCGGCCCACGCTCCCCCGCCGTCGCCGACAGGAGCCACCCAGCCGGCTCCAGCTGGAGCTGGTTCACCCCGCCCGCCTCGGTCACCATCCTGCGCACGTCGCCCGACACGTCGTCGCCCATGCGGCGGCGGGTGTAGAGGGCGTAGGCGTGCAGCGCGCGGCGTGCGTCCGCGGGGTACGCCCGCGGCAGGTTGCCGGGGATGGCGCGCAGGTAGTTGCGCGCGCGGTTGAGGACATCCGCCGGCACGTTGTAGCCGGCCTCGCGCACCCGCTGCAGGGCGTGCGCGGCGTGGATGCTGGCGTACGGCGCCGACTCGCGCCCGCGCTGCCACCACGCGAACCCGCCGTCGCCGTTCTGGCGCGCGGCCAGCAGCCGCACGTCCGACGCGACCGAGGCGCGCAGCGAGTCCGCGGAGGGCAGCCCCTCCGCGTTGAAGGCGCCCAGCACGTCGCGCAACGCCGCCACGGCGATCATTCGCGACGCGATCTGCTCCGTCCCTTCGAAGCGGTAGCCCACCAGGTAGAGGAAGGCGTCCGTCAGCTCGCTCAGCGCGGTGGACGAAGTGGTCACTTCCAGCCCGCCGAACGACGGGACGACGTCCATCGGCACGTCGAGCGGAAGGGTGGCCGCGCCCTGGGCCAGGTTGCTGTAGGTGGCGAACGCCTCGGCGGTGGCCGGGGTGTAGACGGGGAGCGAGAACTCCGCCGCATCCGTCGCGCCGTCCGCCGCGGCGGCCACCACCTGGAAGCGCGCCTGCCCGGCCTCCACCGCCTCCGCGGCCAGGCGCACCTCCACCCGGTCGCGCGCGGGGATGGTGACGCGCCGCCCCGGATCGGTGAAGCTCACCCCCACGGCGCGCGCCGCCACTTGCACCACCATCGGCGCACCCGTCGTATTCTGAAGGACGACGGGAAGCTCGAAGCGGTCGCCGAAGTTGAGGAAGCGCGGCGGCGAGGGCCTCACCATCAGCGGCTGGCGCGCGGTGATGGCGCTCTCGCCCAGGCCGAAGCGGGTGGCGCCCTCCACCGCGACCGCCGTCACCCGGTAGCGCGTCAGGTTCGACGGCATCTTGAACGGCACCCGCACCCGCCCCTGCGCATCCGTGCGCACGGCGGCCATCCACACGGCCAGCGGGTCGAAGTTGGTGCGGACGGCGATGGTCGTCTGCTGCTGCGGGGCCGACCCGCGGAGCGCGATGCCG
>DASVVI010001030.1:0-1565 GCA_036386635.1 Longimicrobium sp. | reverse complement strand
GGCGCCGAGCCCCTTCAGTGGGCTTCGCGTAGTTCCAGCGGGGGGATTTATTCCCCTCGCTGTTGCCCGTGCCGTCCTACGCTGCCGCCGGTGCCGCCGCGTGCTGCGACCCCGCCGGCTCCGGAGCCCTACGGCCGCTCGTCCGGGCGGATGCGAACGGTGAGGTCGCTGCTGCGGATGACCGTTTCGCCGGTGCGCGAGTCGCGGGTGACGCTGACGGGGGCGCCGCGCACCTCCACTTCCGCTCCCCCCACCGCACCCGAGTACCGCAGCCGCTGCCCCGCCCTCGACGAGGCGATGGGGTTGCTGGCGTCCGGGCGCCGCATGGCCGACATGGCGGCCGTCTGCTGGCGGCCGTTCCGGGTGAAGCTCCAGCTCACCCGCTGCCCCGGCTGCACCGCGCTGAAGCGGCGCCAGGCGGCGGCCGTCGTCAGCGGAATCCCGTCGATGTGGGTCAGCTGGTCGCCGCGCTGCATGCCGGCGCGGGCCGCGGGGGTGCCGGGCTCCACGTTCTCCACCAGCGGGGTGGAGCGGAAGGCAAAGGTGGTGCGCCCATTCTCGCGGATCACGTCGCACCGGCGGCACCCGATTCCGAACCCGAACCACCCGTCCGGAAGGAACTCCGGCGGTGGCGGCGGGACCGGTGGCAGGGGCGGGGTCGGCGGCGTGGGCGGAGCCGGGGGCGCGGGGGGACGCGGTGCCCTGGCCGCGCCGGGCGCCCGGGGTGGAGCGGGCGCCTGGGGCGGTGCCGGCGGCGCCGGGAAGTCCTCGTCCAGGAGCGTCCCTCCACGTGCGCCCGGACGCGGCGGCGCGGGCGGTGCAGGCGGCGCAGGCGCATGAGCGGGCCGCGGCGGATGCGGGGGCGCCGGTGGACGCGGGGGCGCAGGTGGAAGCGGGCCGAAAAGCGCGGAGCTGCACTGCGCCCCCGGGACGACTCGCACGTCGCGGGTGCGCCCGTCGCGGCGGATGGTGAAGGTCGCCGCCCGGCCCGGCGCGAGCTCGCCGAAGCGCCGCCCGCCCTCGGCCGTCGTGATAGGCGCGCCCTCGACGGCCACCACCACGTCGCCCTCGCGCAGCACGCCCGCCGTGGGCCCCCCGGGCCGGATGCGCCCCAGCGTCAGCTCCGTGCCGAAGCGAAACGTGCGGACGCCGTTCTCGTCGTTCACCTGGATGTGGCAGTTGCGGCACTCGAAGCCCTGGAGCCCGAGGTCCGGGTAGCGCCGCGCGCAGCTCTGCGCGTTCAGGGGAGTTGCCGCCAACGCCGCCAGGGCGATGGTCCAGCGGATGATTGGGATGTTCATGGTTGGGTCTCCGCTATGTCGTTGAAAAAGGTGCGTTAGTGCGTAAGTGCGTTAGTGCGTTAAGTGCGCTGAGGCTTCTGCCCTTCTTCTGTCATCCAGCCGGAGCCGGGCTGAGATCGGGGACGTCACCGCCTGGCCTCGTGGCACGCGCAGTAGATCCTTCGCTCCGCGCCACAGTTCGGGGACGGGGCGAGGATGGTGAGGCGCGTCGCTCAGGATGACAGATGATTTGTCCTCACGCGCACTCACGCACTCACGCACTCA
>DASVVI010001029.1:0-5677 GCA_036386635.1 Longimicrobium sp. | reverse complement strand
CTCCCCGCGCCTCCGCGTCTCCGCGAGAGACCATCCGTTCCACCATCGAACCCCCCGCGAACCGCCTGAAACTTCCGGCGGCGCCGGGCCGTTGGCTGATTACGTGGCAACCAATGCGCGGGTGCCGGGGTCCTAAGTGACACAGCCGGCCCGCGCAGCAGCGCCCGACCAGGGGCGATACCCCACCCACCCCCATCCAGGACCCAATCATGCCAATCCTCGACGTTCGCCGCATCGCGCTCGCAGCCTCGATTTCCCTCTGCGCCGCCGGCGCCGCCGCGGCCCAGGAATCCGCACCGGCCGCACCGTCCGCCGGCGCACCGGCCGTGGTTTCCGCGCCCCCGGCCGCGCAGACGGCCGCCGCCCCCGCCGCACGCGCCCCGCGCCGCGACCGCAACAAGGTCACGGAGGAGGAGCTCGCCGGCCGCACCGAGCCTGACGCGTACTCGTTCATCCAGAAGGCGCACCCGCAGTGGCTGCGCGTCCGCGGGCAGTCGTCGATGTCGCTGAGCGAGCAGGTGTGGGTGTACCGCTACGGCGCCAAGATCGGCGGCGTGGGCGCGCTGCGGAACGTCGCGCTCACCGAGGTGCGCGAGATCCAGTACCTGGACGGGAGCGCGGCCACGGCGCGCTTCGGCCCGGACCACGGCTCGGGCGCCATCGTGCTGACCACGCGCTGACCCGGATCCAGCCCGTGCGACGCCCCGCCCCGGAAGCTCCGGGGCGGGGCGTCGTCTTTGCAGGAGCCAGCCTTGCGCTCCCCCGCCGGGCCGGGGCAGATTGGGCGCCCGCGACCCTCCCCTTTCCTGGTGACGCATGGCGCCCGTGCCGGCGACGGTGTTCACGGACTTCACCTGCCCCTTCTCGTACGTAACCGAGGCGGCGCTGGCGAGGGTGGAGGACGAGGGAGGGATCGCCGCGAGCTTCCGGGCCTTCGAGCTGCACCCGGCGCCCGCGCGGCTTCCGCTGGGCGGCCCGGAGGTCGACGCGGTCCGCCCCCTGGCCGACGCGCTGGGGCTCCCACTCCGCCGGCCGCCGCTGGCCGCGCGCACCCGCAAGGCGCACGAGCTGGCGCGTTTCGGCGAGGGGAAAGGGGTCGGGCGCCCGCTGCGCGCCGCCATCTTCGCCGCGTACTTCGGCGCCGGGCGCGACATCGGCCGCATCGACGTGCTGGTGGAGATCTCCGCCGGTCTCGGGCTGGACGCGACGGAGACGCGCGTGGTGCTGGACGTGGACTCCTTTGCGGCGCACGTGGCGCGCGACTTCGCGGAGGCGCGCAGGCTGGGAATCGCGGGGACTCCGACGATCCTGCTGGGCGCCGCGCCCGATCTTCGCCTGGTGACCGGCGCCCTCGCCGTGGACGAGATCCGCGCCCTGGTGGCCGGCTGAACCGAACCCACTGACTCCTGACCGATGTCCGACTACGAGCGCAGCACCGTGATCTCCACGCGCGACGTCTTTGCCCGCGCCGACGAGATCTTTGCCGAGCGTGCGGAGCTTTCCCGCACCGTCGAATCGCGCCACAGCGTCACCTACGCCGGGGCCGAGGGCACCGTGACGCTGGAGGCGCACCGCCACGGCTCCGCCACCGTAGTCGTGGCCCGTACCGACCGGCTGCGCACCTCCAAGGTGGACACCGTGGTGCGCCACCTCTTCAACCAGCTCCCGTACCAGCACGGCGATCCGCCGCGGGAGTAGGGGGCGGGGTGTTGGTCCCCGAGTCCGGCGGTTGAAACCGCTGCAACAACCGCGGGAAACCTGCCTTCGCAGGTTGCGGACGGGGCGAGGTTGGTGCGGCGCGGTAGGGACGGTTCGGCGGCTGGTCGCCGGGGGCTAAAGCCCCCGGCTGGAACCACGCGAAGGCGGCTGAAGCCGGCTTGTGCACACCTGGGCCCCGAGTCCGCGAAGGCGGACTTTGCGTGTTTCCAGCGGCGAATTCATTCGCTCCTGCCGCCGCACGGGATCGGTGTGGAGGGCGGAGGACGAGGCGCGGGATGGCGGGGTACGGTGCATTCCAGGGCACGGGCAGACACGTGGGTCTGCCCCTACGCGGATTGGTGTCGAGGGCGGAGGGCGAGGCGCGGGAGAGGGCGGGCGCGGTGAATCGCGCCCATACAAAACCTTGACACACCGTCGTGTCCACCTTAGTTATCCATCAGGTTAATTAACCGATGGGTGAAATAGTATGGCGGAAGACCGGCTCAGCATGACGTTCGCGGCGCTCGCCGATCCGACGAGGCGGGCGATCCTCGCGCGGTTGAGTGGCGGCGAGGCTACGGTGACGGAGCTGGCGGAGCCGTTCGAGATCAGCCTTCCGGCGGTGTCCAAGCATCTCAAGGTTCTGGAGCGGGCGGGGCTGATCGAGAGGGGGCGCGAGGCGCAGTGGCGTCCCTGCCGGCTCAAGGCGGAGCGGCTGAGGGAGGTGGACGAGTGGGTGGATCAGTACCGGAAGTTCTGGGAGGACAGCCTCGGGCGGCTCGATGAGTACCTCAAGCAGCTTCAAACCAGGGAGAAGAGAGATGACCGAACAGGGGAATGACGCCGCCGGCGAGCGCGAGATCGTCCTTTCGCGTACGTATGATGCGCCGCGCGAGCTGGTGTGGGAGGCGTGGACCCGCGAGGAGCACAAGGCGAAGTGGTGGGGGCCGAACGGGTTCACCACCACCACCTCGGAGATGGAGGTGAGGCCGGGCGGGGTGTGGCGCTTCATCATGCACGGGCCGGACGGCACCGATTACCCGAACCTCGCCGAGTACACCCAGGTCGTCGAGCCCGAGCTCCTGGTGTACACCCACGGCGACGGCGTGACCCGCGAGCGCGACTTCCACGTCACGGTGACGTTCACCGAGGAGGAGGGCAGGACCACCGTCACCTCGCGGATGGTCTTCCAGACCGCCGAGGGACGCAGCCAGGCCGTCGGCTTCGGCGCGGTGGAGCTGGGGAAGCAGACGTTCGCGCGCCTGGCGGAGCACCTAAAGACCATGTAGCGCGGCAGATCTCCACCTTCACATCCTTTTGGAGCACCGATGTCGATTTTCGAGCCGTCGCCGTCGCCGTGGGCTGGACGCGTGCTGAGCATCTTTCGCATCGTGGCGGGGCTGATCTTCATCACGTCGGGGACGATGAAGCTGTTCGAGTATCCGCCTGGACCGCCCGGAATGGAGCCCATTCCGCTGATGTCGCAGATGGGAATCGGGGGGCTGCTGGAGGTGGTGGGTGGCGCAGCGATCGTCATCGGGCTCTTTACGCGCCCGGTCGCGTTCGTCCTCTCCGGGATGATGGCGGTGGCGTACTTCCAGTTCCACGCGCCGATGGGGTTCTTTCCCACCACCAACGGTGGGATTCCGGCGATCATGTACTGCTTCTTCTTCCTCTACCTGGTGTTCGCGGGCGCGGGGGAGTGGAGCGTGGACGCGGCGATCGCACGCTCGCGACGAAGCGGCGTGTCGAAATCGTGAGGCCTCGTTCGACGTGAAGGTAGAGCGGCGATTCAGCCACGCTCCTTCACACCGAACCGGGGAGCCCACGAGCGATGCGATTCTTGATGATGGTGAAGGCGAGCCGCGACTCCGAGGCGGGCGTGCTGCCCGGCGAGGACCTGCTCGCCGCGATGGGGAAGTACAACGAGGAGCTGGCCAAAGCCGGCGTCCTGCTCGCCGCGGAGGGGCTGCACCCGACTTCGCGAGGCGCCCGCGTACGCTTCACCGAGGAGGGGCGCACGGTGGTGGACGGGCCGTTCACCGAGGCGAAGGAGCTCGTCGCCGGTTTCTGGCTGATCCAGGCGAAGTCCCGGGACGAGGCGGTGGAGTGGGCCCGCCGCTGCCCCAACCCCACGCCCGGCAGCGAGGGCGAGATCGAGATCCGCCAGGTCTTCGAGATGGCGGACTTCGACGCCGCGCAGCACTGACCACCACCCACCATCCCCCTTCATCCCGAGAGATGCTCCCATGACTACACAGGCAATCGGCCACGCGGCCCCGCGCACCACCTCGCTGACCATCCCCGCCTCGCGGCTCTGGACCGGCCGTGTGCTGACGGCGATCCCCATCCTCTTCCTGACTTTCGACGGCGCCGGCAAGGTGGCGGACGTCGCGCCGGTGCGGGAGGCGATGGCGCAGCTCGGCTACCCCGCGGACACCGGTGTCACCATCGGCATCATCCTGCTGGCGTGCGTGGCGCTCTACGCGATCCCGCGCACCGCCGTCCTCGGCGCGATCCTGCTGACGGGCTACCTGGGCGGCGCCATCGCCACGCACGTGCGGGTCGGCAATCCGCTCTTCAGCCACATCCTCTTCCCCGTCTACGTCGCCGCGATGGTCTGGGGCGGGCTCTACCTGCGCGACGCGAGGCTCCGCGCGCTCGTTCCGTTGCGGGCGGCGGAGTAGAGGAGACCCGTTCCCGCCCTTGCGAAAGAAACCGTCGCTCGCAATCGTGCGCGGAGTCTCCCCACACCCGCCCTCACCGGAAGCGACCGAGCCATGCGCTACATGATCATGTTCAAGACTGAAAAGGATTTCGAGGGCATTCCCGCGTGCAAGGACCTGGCGCAGATGGGGGTGTTCATGCAGGAGCTCAAGGAAAAGGGCGTGCTGCTCGCGACCGAGGGGCTGCATCCCAGCGAGAGGGGCGCGCGCGTGCGCCTCGCCGGCGGCAAGCTGAACGTGACGGACGGCCCCTTTGCCGAGGCCAAGGAGCTGGTCGCCGGCTTCGCGCTGGTCGAGGTGCCGACGAAGGAGGACGCGGTGCAGCTCGCGGGGCAGTTCCTCGGCGTGGCGGGGGAGGGGACCTCCGAGGTCCGCGAAGTGATCGTGTGATCGACTTCGCCGTGAGCGTCGCCGACACGCACCGCGCCATCGACGCGGTCTGGAGAATCGAGTCCGCGCGGCTGATCGCGGGGCTCGCGCGCATGGTGCGCGACGTGGGCCTGGCCGAGGACCTGGCGCAGGACGCGCTGGTGGCCGCGCTGGAGCGGTGGCCGGAGGCGGGCGTCCCCGAGAACCCGGGCGCCTGGCTGATGGCGACTGCCAAGCGCCGCGCCATCGACCTGCTGCGCAAGCGCACGCTGCACGAGCGCAAGGAAGGGCAGATCGCGCACGAGATCGAGGCGCAGCTCGACGCAGCCGTCCCCGATCTGGACGAGGCGATCGACGACCCGATCGGCGACGACCTGCTGCGCCTCGTCTTCACCTGCTGCCACCCCGTGCTCACCATGGAGGCGCGGGTCGCGCTCACGTTGCGCATGCTGGGCGGACTCACGACCGAGGAGATCGCGCGCGCCTTCCTCGTGCCCGTGTCCACCGTGGCGCAGCGGATCGTGCGGGCCAAGCGGACGCTGACCGAGGCACGCGTCCCCTTTGAGGTGCCGCGCGGCGCCGAGCTGGCGGAGCGGCGCGCATCGGTGCTGGGCGTCATCTACCTGATCTTCAACGAGGGATATTCGGCCACGGCGGGCGACGACTGGGTGCGGCCGGCGCTGTGCGAGGACGCGCTGCGGCTGGGGCGCATCCTGGCCGGGCTGGCGCCGGACGAGCCGGAGGTGCACGGCCTGGTGGCGCTGATGGAGATCCAGGCGTCGCGGCTGGCCGCGCGGGTCGGCCCCGACGGCCAGGCGGTCACCCTCGCGGAGCAGGACCGCGCGACCTGGGACCGGGTCCTCATCAGCCGCGGGCTCGGCGCC
>DASVVI010001028.1:0-2445 GCA_036386635.1 Longimicrobium sp. | reverse complement strand
TGCCGGTGCGGATACATCCCCTGATCGATCGCGGAACGAGCTGAAAACCGGCCTCGCACCTGGCAAGGTGCGGGGCCGGCATTCGTTCGCGGGCTCAGCGGCGGGCGTCGGCCATGAACGCTTCGCGGTAGAAGCCGGGCGGGATCATCCCCATCCGCATGAAGCGCTCGTGGAACTCCCGGGGCGAGTAGCTGGAGCCGCGCGCCTGGCGGTACGCTTCGCGGAGCTGGATGATGGCGTTCTTGCCCAGGTTGTACGTGATCGCCTGGGTGGGCCACTTGCTGTAGCGGTAGATGGCGCGCTGGGCGCCTTCCGCCACCGCCTTCGCCGTGGGGTCGCTCTCGCCGCGGGTGCGGGCGTTGGGGAAGAAGTTGACGTTGGCGGTGAAGTAGTCTACCGCCTGGTCGTACGTCATGCGGCCGGTGTGGATACCCACGTCCACCACGATGCGCACGGCGCGCAGGAGCTGCCCCTGGAGCTCGTACATGTACTCGCCGGCCGTGTAGAAGCCGTACGGGCGCTCCGGGGTCGCCTCGGACATCAGCTCCTCGGAGTACAGCCCCCATCCCTCGGCGGCCATCGAGTCCTGCCACATGGAGGAGGAGTCCTCCACCGCGCCGGGGGTCAGCCAGCGGATGTTGGAGATGGCGCGCGCGTTCTGCGTGAGGAACTTGTAGTGCCAGTCGTGCCCGGGGAACCCTTCGTGGATCGCCGTGTCGGCGACGGACGCGCGGTTGTTCAGCCCCAGCGCCGCCGGGTCGTTGTCCGTGGGGGTCAGGTAGAAGCGGCCCACGCCCGACTGCTTGAAGGGCGGGGCGGGGTAGTACGCCGCGTCGATGGTGCTGCGCAGCACGGGCGGCGTGGGGTAGACGTCCAGGCGGTAGTCGGCCGGGATGTCGAAGAGGCCGCGCTCGCGCCCGTACTGCACCGCGCGCTTGCCGGCGTCCACGTACCACTGCAGCAGCTCGTCGTCGTTGCGCGGGGCATCCTTGGCCAGGTGGTCCATCACCGCGCGCACGCCCGCGTTCTTTTCGTCGGTGGTGCCGAAGGGGATGGACAGGTTGGCGTCGCGCGCCACCGTCTGGGCGACCTCGTAGATCTTCCCCAGGTAGAGCGCGACCTGCTCCTTGCCGTAGTCGAAGAGCTGCTGCGCCGTGCGGGTGTCGCGCAGGTTGTTCCGCACGCGCCACATGTACTCGCGCTCGCCCACGGCGAAGCGGTCCCGCCCGTCCGCGCCGTACGTGCGGCGCAAAAAGAGGGCGAAGTCTTCGTACGATGCCGCCGCGCGCCCGGCGGCGGTGCGCAGGCGCGCGAGGGCGGCCGCGGCGAAGGGGTGGCCGCCCATCAGCTTTCCGGCGAGCTCGGGGAGCACCGTGCGGAAGTATTGCGCGTTGGAGCGGCTCCCCACGATCCCGTCGCGCTCCACCATGCGCCAGTCCGGTATGTTCCCCGCGGCCTTGCCCGCGGCGAGGTTCCCCCGCGCGGCGGTCAGGTAGCCCGGCACCGCCTGCAGCCGCGCCACCACGAGCTCCCACTCCGCGGCGGTGCCCAGCAGGCCGCCGCCGGCGTCGGTCATCTGCTGGATCTGCCAGTCGATGCCGCGAAACGGCTCCGCCACGTACGTGTCCACCGAGCGCTGGTGGTAGCGCAGCTCCTCCAGCTGGTGGAGGATGAAGTCGAGCTGCGCGCCCATCACCGCGTGGTCGACGCGCTCCGCGGGCAGGAGCGACGCGGGGCGGATGGCGCTCCACGCCCGCTTCGTCGCGTGGTAGAAGGCGCGCTCCGCGGCGAGCGCGGCGGGCCGGTAGTCGCGCAGCCTTCCGTTGACGGCGCGCAGCGTGGGCGAGTACGCGTCGCCGCCGAGGTAGGTGGCGGTGACGGGGTTCAGCGCCAGCACGCGCACGAAGTAGCGGTCGCGCAGCGCGGCGAACCCCGTCTGCGCCTCCGCCGCCGCGCCGATCCCCTCCAGGCTCGGCAGGACACCGAAGGCCAGCGCCGCCTCCGCGCCCCGCCGTACGAACGAGCGTCTATCCAAACGTGCCTCCCGGAACGGGTTGAACAACATCGCACCCCCGCTGCTATCCTCGCAGACGGCGCCGTGTTCCACAAGACCCTCACGCAGAGGCGCAGAGACGCGGGAGAGGAATCCGCGACCTCTCTCCGCGTCTCTGCGTCTCCGCGTGAGCCCTGCTGTTGGGTACCACGAAAACGGGCCGGCGATCGCTCGCCGGCCCGTCTGTCTGACCTCACCTCCGCCGCCGCTTACGACTCGTTGAACACGCGGCCGGACTGCACGAGGCGCTGGCGGGAGGTGTTCCCCGGCACGGCGATGTGCGTGGCCGGGTCGTACTCCTTGCCCACCGCCGGGCTCCCTTGCGGAACCCAGATTTGCGTGGTGGTGTGGCTGTAGCCTTCCGGAATGTAGCGCACGTAGTAGCCGTCCGG
>DASVVI010001027.1:0-7117 GCA_036386635.1 Longimicrobium sp. | reverse complement strand
CGACTTTCCCGCGGCCGACCTTGCGCTGGTGGAGCGGATGGTGACCAGCGGAGTGGAGCCGGGCGCCCTGGTGCTGACCGCGTCGCGCCCCACCATGCAGCTCATGGTGGAGGCGTCGCGGCTCGGCGTGCTGGGCGTGCTCGCCGCCCCGCCCAACGTGCGCGAGCTGGCCGCCCTCCTCCGCGAAGTCTCCGACGCCGAGGAAGTGGTCCCCCTGGACGGTGCGGGCGAAGAGGGCGACGGCGACTCCGCGATCGGGGGGAGCCCGTCGATGCTGGAGGTGTTCCGCATGGTGGGCCGCGTGGCGCCGAGCTCCGCCACCGTCCTCATCCTGGGCGAGAGCGGAACGGGGAAGGAGCTGGTGGCGCGCGCCATCCACCGCAACAGCGCGCGCGGGGCGGGTCCGTTCGTGGCCATCAACTGCGCCGCCATCCCCGAGAACCTGCTCGAATCGGAGCTCTTCGGCCACGAAAAGGGTGCCTTCACCGGCGCCATCGCGCGCAAGATCGGCCGCTGGGAGCGCGCGCAGCGGGGGACGCTGCTGCTGGACGAGATCGGCGACATGAGCCTGGCGCTGCAGGCCAAGATCCTCCGCGCCGTGCAGGAGCGCGAGATCGAGCGCGTGGGCGGCGAGGAGCGCATCCCCGTGGACGTGCGCGTGGTGGCCGCCACGCATCGCAACCTGCGCAGCGCCATCGCCGAAGGCACCTTTCGCGAGGACCTCTACTTCCGCCTGGCGGTGGTCACGCTGGAGCTGCCGCGCCTCCGCGACCGGGGGCCGGACCTGGACCTCCTCACGCAGCACTTCGTGGCGCGGCACGCGGCGCACTATGGGCGGCCCATCCGCGCCATCGCCCGCTCGGTTTTCGAGCGCTTCCACCAGCACGACTGGCCGGGGAACATCCGCGAGTTGCGCAACGTCACCGAGCGCGCGGTGCTGATGTCCCACGGCTCGGTGCTGCTGCCGGACCACCTCCCCGCCGACCAGCTCAACGCCGCCGCCCCAGCGGAGGCGGACGGCTCCCCGCTGGCGGGCTACTCCCCCGACCTGGACCTGGCCTCGGTGGAGCGCCTCCACATCCGCGAGGTGCTGCGGCGCGTGGGCGGGCACATGGGGCGCGCATCGGAGGTGCTGGGCGTGCACCGCAACACCCTCACGCGCAAGGTGCGGGAGTACGGCCTGGAGGGATCCGCTTCCCTGGATTAGTGAAGCTGCC
This sequence comes from Longimicrobium sp., assembly GCA_036386635.1. Classification (GTDB taxonomy): domain Bacteria; phylum Gemmatimonadota; class Gemmatimonadetes; order Longimicrobiales; family Longimicrobiaceae; genus Longimicrobium. Next base: position 5,900 of record DASVVI010001027.1, on the reverse strand, counting down.
CCGTTTTGGTGCAGCGCCCTCCGCGCCCACACGGCGCCTCCTGGCGGATTCGCCGCGTGAACACTGGAGATTTCCGCGATTTCGGCGTTGCGCGGCGCGGCATGGCACGTGCTATCTGGGGCAGCCGGAACTCTCGCTCACTCCGGAAAGGAACCGTCCGTGACCCTTCGACGCTCCCTCAGCGCCGCGCTCGCTTCGTTGCTCCTGCTCGCCGGCTGCACCGAGAACACCCCGCTCGCCCCCGCGCCGGAGGCCGGCCGCCTGCTGGGTGCCGCGGACGTCACCACGCTCCTCCACTTCTCCTCGCTCCCGAACCTTTCCGGGGCGCGCCATGCCGAGAAGCGGATCAGCGCGGCCCAGGGCGGCTTCGTGGAGCTGAACGGCTTCCGCGTCGACATCCCCGCCGGCGCGCTTCCGGCCGACACGATGGTCACCATCGACCTCCCCACCGACCCGGCGCTCGCCAAGCGCGTGGTGGCGGAGTTCGGTCCTCACGGCATCCAGTTCAACACTCCGGTCACGCTCCGCTTTCCGCTCACCGGCGTCTCGCTGAACGGCAGCCCCATCGAAGTGGCGCGCTGGGAGAACGGCGGATGGACCTCGCTGGGCGGCAGCGTCAACGTGCTGGGCACCGTGCTGTCCGGCCAGACGCCGCACTTCTCGGCGTACGGTGGCAAGTACGTGCTGGCCGGCGGCTGACCGCCGGCCCCTTCCACTCCACAGGTCAAAGTGTCCCGGCCCGCCACGCAATTGCTGGTGGAGCGCGCGCTCGCGCTCGTTCCACTCGGCGATGAGTTTCTCCCCCTGAGCGACGCCCTGATCGGCGCGTCGCACACGGACCGGGAGAAGCTCTGGGCGCGCTCCGGCACGTACAGCACGGTGGGGAAGCGGGTGCTGGACGCGGACCGGCTGGCGGCGCTGGTGCCCGCCGTCGTCACCCGCGCGCAGGAGCGGATGGAGCGCCTCTTCGCCCTGGTGATCGACGCGGTCCGTCTGCAGGGAGAGGGGGACGCGGCGGGGGCGGCGCGCGCGCGCGTGCGCGCCGGCGAGGTGGAGGAGGGGGAGCGCAGGCTGGAGCAGGCGCAGCAGATCTACACGCTTGCCCTGGAGGTCTCACGCGACCTGCGGGACAAGGACCCCGAGATCCTGGCGCTCCGCCGCCTGGGGCGCAGCTCGCGCGCGGCGGGGCGGCTGGACGAGGCGTGGGAGTGGTACCAGCGCAGCCACCGCCTGAGCGTGGCCCAGGGCGACGACACGGGGCAGGCCGTCGCCTGCCAGGGCCTGGGGAACGTGTGCGACGACCGCGGCGAGCGTCCTGAGGCCCGCGCCTGGTTCGAGCGCGGGCTGGAGATCGCCCGCCGGCTGGACGACCCTTCGGTGGAGTGGCCCTTTTACACCAACCTTTCCGTGCTGGCGATGCTGGAGGGGAAGCTCCCCCTGGCCGAGCGCCTGCTGGACCGCGCCCGCGAGCGCATCGAGGCCTCCGGCGCCGAGGACCCGCTCCTGTACTGGCTCAACAACCGCGGCCTCCTGCTGGTGGAGTGCGGCGAGGCGCTGGCCGCGGAGGAGGTCTTCCGCGAGGCGCTGGCGCGCGGCCCCGGGCCGGACTGGGAGGTGACGCTGCGGGTGAACCTGGGCGGCGCCCTCGTCCCGCAGGACCGCCTCCTTGAAGCGCAGGACGAGGCCCGCCGCGCCGAGGAGATCGCCATCCTCAACCGCTTCGTGCCGGACCTGGTGGACGTGTACCTTCTGCTCGGCTCCGTCGCGCGCGCGCAGCGGGACGAGGAGGGCTTCGTCTTCTACGAGCAGGCGCTGCGGGTGTGCCGCGAGCGGGGGCTGCCGCGCAAGAGTGAGGCGGCGATCCTGCACGACTACGGAGTCCTGCACGCGCGCTGCAACCGCCCCTCCGAGGCCCGCGCCTACCTGGACGCCGCCGGCGAGATCTACCGCGCCCTCGGCTTCGCCCCTGAGCTCGCCCGCCTGGCAGCGGACCTGGAGGAGGTGGGGGCGGGGGATTGAGGGCTCTTGGGCCGGGCGAGTAAACTCGCGGCAACAACAGCACAAAGTCCGCCTTCGCGGACTCCCGGTCCACATCCGTTGCAGGGGCGCGATTGATCGCGCCGGCCCTTGCCTTCCGCACCGACATCGTAGGGGCAGACCTGCGTGTCTGCCCACCCTTGCCGCGCCTTGACCATCGCCACGCGCAACCATGCCCGTAGGGGCAGCCCCACGTGGCTGCCCGTGTCCCGTGCACGCGTCGGCGCCTGTGTAGGGACGCCATCCAACAAGCCCCGCGGCCGTGCACGACAGGCGGAGGCACAGAGACGACTCGTCTCCGTGCCTCCGTTGCCTTTATCGCTTCCGGTAGACGAACGGGAGGCCGATGATGCGCGAGTCGTAGTGCTGCCAGCGGATGACGATGGCCGAGTCGCTCAGCGCCGCCGAGGCGGCGGGGGGTGGCGACCCGTTTGGGGCGATGGTGACCAGCGAGGCCGAGTCGCCCCGAACCTTGTACGTGCCGCTCTCCTGGTTGAGCTGCGGGCCAAAGCTGTACTGCGTTATCTCCTGCCGCTGGAACTGCCCGTTCGGGAGGAGCGTAATGGACCCCCCGTTGATGAGACTAGGTTCGCGGCCGACGAAGACAACGTAGGGCATCGCCTTTCCATTGATCGACACCAGGTCGTACGTGCCTTCGAAACGAAGGTTCGGATTGACGGGCGTGCGTCCGTCGCACGCAGTGAGCGAGGCGCAGCATAGCACGGCGGCGAAGAAAGCAAGACGGAGCATGTCTCTCTGGGGTTGCGATTAAGTGGCGCGCGGATACGGATGAATTTGTCTTCCGGGCGAGAACGCTACAAGACGTCGTACAGTGACACGGAGGCACGGAGAAGAACATCGCTCCGTGCCTCTGGCTTTTTTCTCACCTGCGTGAGCCGCATAGGGAGGCGCGTCGCCCCGGGCCCCTTGGAACGCGCAGTAGATCCTTCATTCCGCGCCGGCAGGGCGGTGCACGTTGGGGACGGGGCGGCGCGTCACTCAGGATGACAGGGGGTCTTTCCCGCGTCTCCGCGTCTCCGCGTGAGATTGCTGTTCGTCAGGTGGCGCGCTTCATCACGGCCAGGATCTCGCGCAGGGTGCTCTCGCCACGGTCGCGGGCGTACCAGCGGCGGACGTCGCGGTAGATCTCGGCGAGGGGGCGCAGGGCCGCCTTCTTCTCACGCAGCACCATCTCCTGCAGCTCCAAAGGGCGCGGGCCCCACTGGCCCACGGGGCGGAAGTCGCGGTCGAGAACCACCACTAGCGGGATGGAGCGCGCGCCGCTGGTGAGGTGGCGGTCCATCAGCGCGGGGTGCTCGTCGCGCTTCACCACGCGCAGCTCCACGCCCTGCGCGCTCTCGGCCAGCTTGGCGATCACGGGGACGGTGTTGGACGCGTCGCCGCACCAGTCCTCCGACATCACCAGCAGCTTCCAGCCGTCGCCGAGCGCGGCGGCCTCATCGGCGGCCCAGGCGGGCACCACGGCGCGGCTGTCGACGGCGAGCCACAGGTCGCGGTGCTCGCGAACTTCGTTGCCCAGGTAGTCGGCCCAGGTGAACCCCTGGTCCCAGAACGCCCGGTAGTCCAGGTCGGTCATCTCGTTATCCTCCAGTCAGATGGGCGGAGCCCGGCGGCACCGCGCGCCCCGGCACACCGCGGGGGCACCGGAAGGTAGCAGAGGCGTCAAGCGGGGGGGCACTGGCTCCTCTTTTGCACCGAGCCGCACGCTCGCCTCGCAGGGCGGACCTGCGGCCGATTCCGCCTCCTTCAACACAGGATGGTATGATTACCAAGCAAGACCTCGAGAGGCTCATCTCCCGCGAGCCGGGCGGTCGCCCCGTGATCTCGCTCTTCCTCGACATGTCCGTAAACCACAACAACAAGCGTCAGTGGGACGTCTTCCTCAGCCAGAAGCGCGCCCAGCTCGAGGAGATCGAGCCCGAGCTGATCCAGCGCGAGGGCGCGGCGGTGGATGAGCTGGCGGCGCGCATCCGCACGTGGATCGCGGACGACTTCGACCAGTCGAACCGCGGCGTGGTGATCTACGCCGAGGTGGGCGGCGACTACTTCGAGGCGATGCAGTTTCCCGTCCCCGTGCAGAACCGCATGGTGGTGAGCGAGCGTCCCGTCGTCGGACCGCTGGCGCAGGTGCTGGAGAGCTACCACCACTACGGCGTCATCCTGCTGGACCGCGAGCACGTGCGCATCCTGAGCGTGTACCTGGGCTCGCTGCTGGACGAGATCGAGCTCCACGGCGACCCGCTCCCGATCCCCAGCCACGTCAAGGCCGGCGGCTACTCGCAGTCGCGCCTCCAGCGCCGCAAGGCGGAGGAGATGCGGCACTTCTTCAAGGACTTCGCCGCCGAGGTGGAGGAGTTCGTGGACCGCTACCACCCGCAGGACCTGGTGCTGCTGGGAACGGAGGAGAATACGGCCAAGTTCCGCGAGTTCCTCTCCGACTCCATCCTCCAGCGCGTGGTCCACACCGGCAACATGTGGGTGGACGAGCCCGCCGCCGGGGTGATGGAGAAGCTGGAGCCCCTCCTGCGCGCCGACCTCGAGCGCCGTGAGCGCGAGGTGGTGGAGCAGCTCAAGGACCGCGTGGCGCACGACTACCTCGCGACCGCCGGGTTCCAGGGGACGCTGGCCGCGCTCCAGGAGGGTAAGGTGGACACCCTGGTCCTCGCCAGCGACCACCGTCAGGACGGGGTGCGCTGCGGCCAGTGCGGCTTTGTCTTCGCGCGCGAGCTGAAGACGTGCCCGTACGACGGCTCCTCCACGCTGGAAGGGGTGGACGTGGTGGAGGAGATGGTGCGGATGGCGGAAGGGCAGGGGGTGCAGATCGCCTTCGCCGCCGCCGCCGAGGTGCAGGAGCTCAAGGGCGCCGGGGCGCTGCTCCGCTTCTGAACCCGCGACGGTGACGAGCGGGCCCGGGGACGAGCGTCTCCGGGCCCCGCACTTCTGTCCGCCGCTTGACAACTGCAACAAAACGCTGCTACGTTCGCCACTCACCTCCCAATTCCTTCCGGTTCAAATCCCCCCATGTCCGCAGCCATGCTGGACGAGGCCGGGCGCGAGCGCCTGCGCGCCGAGCTGGAGTCCGTGGCCGGCGTCCGCCGCGCGGTGGTCGACGGCGAAGCGTCCCCTTCCGTCTACCTTATCTGCGAGCGCGGCGACGGCGGCCCCATCGAGGCGCTGGCCCGCGGCATCCTTGCGCGCATGGGCTTCGTGGGCGCCGACGTGCAGCTCGCCTTCCTCCCTACCGCCGAGCCGCGGCGCCGGGTGCGCTTCGTATCCGTCCGCCTCACGCAGCCCCGCCCCGGCCGCGCCATCGCCGAGGTGGAGCTGGAGTGGGCGGGCGAGTCGTTTCGCCAGGTGGTGGAGGGGGAGGGGGGTGCGCCGCTGGAGCTGCGCCTGGCTGCGCTCGCCACCCTGCGCTCGCTGCACGCGATTCTGGGTGGGCGGGTAGCGTTCGATCTGGTGGGGATCAAGGGGTTCCGCGCCTTCGACGCCGAGGTGGTGGTCGCGGTCCTGCGCGGTGGCACCGCGGACGGCCGCACGCTGATCGGCGCGGCCCTCGCCACCGAGAACCTCTATCACTCCGCCTCTCTGGCCGTGCTCAACGCGACCAACCGGATTCTGGGGAATTATCTGGCGCAGGCGCAGGAGTGAGGGGGCGGGCCGGTATGGTGGGGATGTGGGTGAGGTAGGGTGAGGAGTCGGGTGAAGGCCCTCGGGGCCGGCGGTTGAAACCGCTGCAACAACTGCGGGAAGCCTGCCTGCGCAGGCTCCGGGGGCGGGGATGGGTGCGGGGGAGCGGGGTCCGGGGCCGCGCGGGCACCGCCGGGGGGCACGTTGCCGGG
>DASVVI010001026.1:0-3100 GCA_036386635.1 Longimicrobium sp. | reverse complement strand
CCACACAGGTGGGAGGGGCTGGCAAGATGTGTCGCTGGTAGCGGGGGGCGGATTCGAACCGCCGACCTTCGGGTTATGAGCCCGACGAGCTGCCGCTGCTCCACCCCGCGACGGATGATCGACTTCGTCGATCGGGACCATCACCAGGATGGCGATGGATACCGGCGAACGTTGACAACGATGACAGACTATCCGCAAAGAGGGGGCGGCAACGGCGAGGGTCGGGTGTGGTCCGCCCGCGGCGGCCGCGTCTCCCACGGCGTTGGAGCCGCAGTACCCGCTGGCGCTGATGCGTTTCACGACCGGGTTCGGGATGGGACCGGGTGGGCCCGCATCGCCCTCGGCCACGGACAGGCCCCGCCCCCCCGTCATCGGGTTCAAGCTGCAGTTCGGAATGTGATGCATTCTGCTGAGAGGGACGATGATGTGAGAGACCAATCAGTAAGTCGATTCTTGCCCGCCTGAGCGCTCGCCGATACATGCAGAGGGGATATAAGTGCCCTCGACCATGAGCACGGCTCGGCTGCAACGCTTGCGCGCGGTCCACCGGCCGCCTCGCCACCGGGTCGTCTGCCCGGGGTCTTACCGACTCGCGTCGTGGGGGGTGTCATCTGGAGGCGGGTTTCCCACTTAGATGCTCTCAGCGGTTCTCCCTGCTGGACGCTGCTACCCGGCGGTGCGCGTCGCCGCGCAACCGGCCCACAGGCGGTCCATCCGGCACGGTCCTCTCGTACTAGCGCCGGCCCCTCGCACACCCCCGTCGCCCACAGCGGATAGAGACCGAACTGTCTCACGACGTTCTGAACCCAGCTCGCGTGCCGCTTTCATGGGCGAACAGCCCAACCCTTGGGACCTTCTCCAGCCCCAGGATGCGACGAGCCGACATCGAGGTGCCAAACCCCGCCGTCGATGTGGACTCTTGGGCGGGATCAGCCTGTTATCCCCGGGGTAGCTTTTATCCGTTAAGCCACGGCCGTTCCACCACGGGCCGTGGGATCACTAGGCCCGCCTTTCGGCCCTGCTCGGCCCGTCCGCCTCGCAGTCAAGCCCCCTTCTGCCCTTGCACTCGCCGGGTGGTGACCATCCACCCTGAGGGGACCGTTGGGCGCCTCCGTTACCCTTTGGGAGGCGACCGCCCCAGTCAAACTGCCCACCAGCCACCGTCCCCCCTCCGGCTCACGGCAGGGGGTGAGCGAAACGCGCCGGCCAGAGTGGTATTTCACCGCCGCCTCCGCGGGCCCCGCGAGGCCCGCCTCCCCGGCTCCCACCTATCCTACGCAAACCGGCGCGCGCCGCGATGGCAAGCTGCAGTAAAGCTCCACGGGGTCTTTTTGTCCTGCTGCGGGGTGGCCGCATCTTCACAGCCACTTCAATTTCGCCGAGGCCTCCGTCGAGACAGCGCCCAGATCGTGACACCTTTCGTGCGGGTCGGAACTTACCCGACAAGGAATTTCGCTACCTTAGGACCGTTATAGTTACGGCCGCCGTTTACCGGGGCTTCGGTTCGCGCCCTGCAGCGCTCCCCTTAACCTTCCGGCACTGGGCAGGTGTCAGCCCCCATACGTCGGCTCGCGCCTTCGCGGAGACCTGTGTTTGTGTTAAACAGTCGCCTGGGCCTGGTCACTGCGGCCCCCTCGAGCTCGGGGCGCGTGGCCCTCCACCCTACGCGGGGCACCCCTTCTCCCGAAGTTACGGGGTCAATTTGCCGAGTTCCTTGACGGAGGTTCCCTCGCCCACCTGGGGCTCCTCGCCCTGCCCACCTGTGTCGGTTTGCGGTACGGTCGCGCGTACCCTCGCTAGCGGCTTTTCTGGCTCGCCCAGGCCCGCGCCACTCGGTCGGCGCCGTGGCGCCGCCTCGCCCTCACCCCTCGGTCAACGGCCCCGGGTATTTCCCCCCGCGGCCTCCCTACCGGCTTCGACGCCCTCGCGGACGCTGGCGTTGCCGCACGAGGTCCCCGCCTCGCTGATAACGGATACGCGCGGGACGGGACTCATCACCCGTTCGCCATCGCCTACGGCTCGCGCCCTCGGCTTAGGGCCGCCTCACCCGCAGCGGATGAACCGTGCTGCGGAACCCTCGGGCATCCGGTGGGGGGGTTTCCCGCCCCCCTCGCGCTACTCATACCGGCATTCGCACTCCCGGCCGCTCCACCGCCCGTCACCAGGCGACTTCGCCGCCGACCGGGACGCTCCCCTACCGGCTCGACCGCCAAGCGGTCGGCCCCGCGGCTTCGGTGCCGGGCTTGAGCCCCGGTGGATTCTCGGTGCCGGGGCACATCGACCAGTGAGCTATTACGCACTCTTTCAAGGGTGGCTGCTTCTAAGCCAACCTCCTGGTTGTCTGCGCGCCACAACATCCTTCCCCACTGAGCCTGTACTCCGGGACCTTAGCCGACGGTCTGGGTTGTTCCCCTCGCGACGATGAATCTTCGCACCCACCGTCTCACTCCCCCGGCCACGGCCGCGCGGTATTCGACGTTTGTCTCGGGGCGGTAGGCGGTCAGCCCCCTAGCCGAAACAGCGCGCTACCCCCGCGGGCCCCCCGGGAGGCTGCCCCTAAAGGCATTTCGGGGAGAACCAGCTATCTCCGGGTTCGCTTGGCATTTCACCCCTACCCACAGCTCATCCGAGCCTTTTGCAATAGACACCGGTGCGGGCCTCCACCGCCTCTTACAGCGGCTTCACCCTGGCCATGGGTAGCTCACCCGGTTTCGGGCCTGCCCCGCGCGACTCCGCGCCCTCTTCGGACTCGCTGTCGCTGCGGCTCCGGCTGTCGCTGCCTTAGCCTCGCCGCGCGGGACCTCTCGCCGGTTCGTTCTACAAAAAGCACGCCGTCACACCACAAGGATGCTCCGACGGACCGCGGGCGCGCGGTTTCAGGCACTCTTTCACTCCCCTCGCCGGGGTGCTTTTCACCATTCCCTCGCGGTACTCTGCGCTATCGGTCGTGCGAGGTGTTTAGCCTTGGGGTGTGGTCACCCCCGCTTCCGACGGGATTGCACGTGCCCCGCCGTACTCACGCTCAGACCCCCGAGTCGCCGCCCTTGCACCGACGGGGCTCTCACCCGCTGCGGCCGCCCGTTCCAGTGGCGTTCGGTTA
>DASVVI010001025.1:0-3139 GCA_036386635.1 Longimicrobium sp. | reverse complement strand
CACACCTCCGGCCGCCCGCCGCGCCCGTACACCACGATGTGGCGTCCCTTCGTGAGGCTGTCGATGGGTACGGGGACGTCGCTGGAGGCTCGTCCGTTCCCCAGCGAGTCCGCGCTGACGGGGAAGAGCGATGCGATGTGGCTCCCCATCTTTGTGCAGTCGCCCTGGCGGACGGCGCCCTCGTAGGTGGCGCCCGGCGCGCCGCGAGCGAGCGCGACGGAGATGGAGGTGGACTTCCCCACCGCCGCCACCTCGCCGTTCCCCTGCACCAGCCCGCGTCCCAGCCGCGCCAGTGCGAGCCGAAGGGTGACCTGCGCGGGGTCGGGCTTCTCCGCCGTGTCCGGGATGGCGACCGCGCGCGTCGGGACGAGGGTGCTGTCCTCCACCGAGGTGGATGTCCTGTCGTTGCTGGGCGTGTACTCCGTCTGGGCGCGATCCTCGTCGCCACACGCGGCCGCCAGGAGGAGCGCCGCCGCCCATGCCTTCTTCGTCATCGCGTTCCTCCCCGGCAGGTGGATGCGGAGGGACCTGCGCCCAACCGGTCCAGCAGCTCGCCCGACGACGCCCCGCTCCCTGCGCCGCGGGCGGGGACCTCGCCCGACACCTTCCCCGCCGCGTCCAACCGGTAGAGCGGCTGGCGGAGCTGGCGGTCCCATGCGCGAAAGGAGAGCGGCCAGCCCTTGTGCCCATCGAAGCGGGTGGCGCCGCGCACCAGGTACGCCCGCAGCGCCGCCGGCTGCGTGGAGCGCGCGCGGAGCGACGCCTCCCAGAGCACCTTGACCGCCATCCACCCCGCCCACGCCGGCCCGTCCATGGCGCCGCCGAAGCGGGCGCGGAAGCGGTCGTTGAGCTGCGCGGCGCCGAATCGCTCCAGCGACGGGTGCCAGAGGACGGCACGAGCCCCGGCCGCGGCGTACATGGCGGCGCTCGCCTCCACGTGAAAGGTGTTCCGCCCGCACCCGCGCAACGCGTCCGCGGGGGAGCCGGCGTTGAGGAAGAGGAGGCCCGCGCGTTCCGCCACCGCGCTCGCCGTCCGCGCCGGCCCCTCGCCGGAGCCGCCCACCAGCGCCGCCAGGCCGCGCCGGCCCGCCAGGCTCTCCGCGGTCCCGGTGACGAGCTCGATGGTGCGGCCGAAGAGCGTCCCCGTGCGCGCGGCTTCCTCCACCCCCAGCGTAACACCGCGGGTGACGGAGGTGCCCGCTGCTACGAGACCGATGCGCAGCGGCTCAGTTGAGAGGCGCGGGACGGCGCCGCCCGCTACCAGAGCCGCGCACCCCTGCGACGCCCTGCGCAGGAACTCCCTCCGGCCTATCTCCTCTCCCTGCATCGACATCCGGAGGCTGAGCGGGAACCGGCGCAGAACCTTCGTGAAACACTGGTAATTCCTTGTGCCAGACTCGCAAGAGAAAGGCCACTTCGCGGCACGAATGCTGCGCGCAAAAGTGGACGAACGGCCCGCGCCTCTGGTCGCGGCATCCGTCCAGTTTCGTACCGACCCAATGGCCCGGCTCCCGGGCTGCAGCATCCTTTCTGACCGGACACTCCATGCGGCTCACCCTGTGGGAGGCGTGTTGAGGCGAAGGTTTTCGGTGGGGCGCCCCTGGCTGCTCCGGCCGTTACGCGCGTCCGTACTGCTCGTGGCGGCGCTCGGCTGCTCGCGCGGCGAGTCCGCGGAGGCGCCGGTCTCCACGGCGCTGGCCGCGCGGCGCGCGCTGGGGATCGCCCCGGCCGCGTACGCCGAGGACGGGCAGTGGACGATCCCCGCCAAGGACTACCAGAGCACGCGCTTCAGCGGACTCGCGCAGATCACCACGCAGAACGTCGCCAGGCTGCAGCCGGCGTGGATGTTCTCGACGGGGATTCGCCGCGGCCACGAGGCGGCGCCGCTGGTGGTGGGGAGTACGATGTACATCATCACCCCCTTTCCCAACCAGCTCTTCGCGCTCGACCTGGCGCGGGGCGGCGCGCTGAAGTGGACGTACTCGCCGCCGCTGCTGCGCGCGGCAGCCGGCGTGGCGTGCTGCGACGTGGTGAACCGCGGCGCCGCCTACTCGGCCGGCAAGATCTTCTTCAACACGCTGGACAACCAGACCGTCGCGGTGGACGCGGCGACGGGCAAGGAGGTGTGGCGCACGCGGCTGGGCGACATCAACCGCGGCGAGACCATGACGATGGCCCCGCTGGTGGTGAAGGACAAAGTGCTGGTGGGGAACAGCGGCGGCGAGATGGGGGTGCGCGGCTGGCTCACCGCGCTCGATGCGGAGAGCGGCAAGGTCGCGTGGCGCGCGTACAGTACGGGGCCGGACAGCGAGGTGCTGATCGGCCCCGGCTTCAAGCCGTTCTACGCTCAGGACCGCGGCAAGGACCTGGGCGTAAGCAGCTGGCCCTCCACCACCTGGCGCGTGGGCGGGGGCACGGTGTGGGGGTGGATCTCGTACGATCCAGAGCTGGACCTCATCTACTACGGCACGGGCAACCCCGGCCCCTGGAACCCCGAGCAGCGCCCCGGCAACAACAAGTGGACGGCCGGGATCTTTGCCCGCGATCCGGACACGGGGCAGGCGCGCTGGTTCTACCAGTGGAGCCCGCACGACGTGCACGACTACGATGGCGTCAACGAGAACGTCCTCCTCGACCTCCCCATCGGCGGGCGAGTGCGCAAGGTGATCGTGCGCGCGGAGCGGAACGGCTACATGTACGTGCTGGACCGCGCCACGGGCCAGGTGCTCTCGGCCGACCCCTTTGTCCACATCACCTCGTCGAAAGGGGTGGACCTGAAGACGGGGACGTACATCCCGAACATGGCCAAGTATCCGCACATGGCCAAACCGGTGCGCGACATCTGCCCCAGCGCGCCCGGCGCCAAGGACTGGCAGCCGACGGCCTTCTCGCCGCGCACCGGCTTCCTCTACATCCCGCACAACAACCTGTGCATGGACGTGGAGTCGGTGGAGGCCAACTACATCGCCGGCACGCCGTACGTGGGGATGAACGTGGTGATGAAGGCGGGCCCCGGCGGCCATCGCGGCGAGTTCACGGCGTGGGACCCGGTGCGGCGCCGCGCCATGTGGAAGATCCGCGAGCGCTTCCCCGTGTGGAGCGGCGCCCTGGCCACCGCGGGCGACGTGGTGTTCTACGG
>DASVVI010001024.1:0-7185 GCA_036386635.1 Longimicrobium sp. | reverse complement strand
CGGCTTCACGGTGGAGCGGATCACCATCACCTTGTTCAGGATGTCGAACCAGAAGGGCGCACCGAACGTGGCGGCGATTGCCGTCATCAGCCAGCCAAGCACGGGGATGACCCACCACACCCAGAACTCCTCGAACGTTCTGATCCGCTCCGGGGGGGGCTCTCGGTTCTTCCACCCGATCGGGAGCGGGAGCGAATCCAGCGCGTCGCGTGCTTCGGTGTAGGCCATGCTGCCGGTCGACTGGGCCGCATTCGCCACCCCCGCTCGCGCCACCATCGCTTCACGCGCCCCGGTGTCACGGTACAGGTGCCGCGCGATCGCCGTCGTGTCGATGTTCAGCGTGACCGCGATGAAGAGCCCGATGAAGAAAAGGACGAAGTGGGTGGACCGCTTGTACCAGCCGGAGACGCGGTCCATCGAGCTGTCGTACCACGCCTCCAGATTGGCCTGCACGCGGTTCAGGTCGCCCTGCGCCGAGTCGATGGCGGTGAGCAGTGCGCGCTGCACCTTTTCGTTCTGCAGACTCCCGACACCGTCGCGGAGCGATTGCAGCGAGATGACCGGCGCCCCCCCGGAGCTGTTCTCCGGAGTGATCTCGCGCCCGCGTACCGCCAGGTCCATGAGCGCTACGGCGAAGCTGCGCGACGGGATGTACGACGGCATCTTGCCCCCGCGCGCCAGCGCCCACGGCCGCGACTGGCCGTCGCGCGCGATCCGCACCTTGTCGTAGTCGTTCTCGTAGAGAGCGGCGACGAGCGGATGGTTGAACAGGTCCCTCGCGAGACCGTTCCCCTGGCGGTCGGCCAGCAGCTCGCGGATGCCGTGCTCCAGGTGCGCAGCGCGCGTCTTGAGCATCGATTCGATCCCCTCGCGGATCGCCGAGCAGATGATGCTGACCAGGATGAACACGAAGATGATGCCAACTGCGACGTCGAGGATGGTGGAGCCGAACATGGGGAGTTCCTCGCGATGGAGGGAGCACTGCGGGGATCTACAGGATGTGGCGCCAAAAGCCATCAATCAAGGCTCTCGTACGCACCGCGGCGCCAGAGGGTTGGATGGCCAGCCGCAAATGATTTCCCATTCCAGCCGGTGGAAGACCCGGGAAGACGGCGTGAGGGCCCGGCGAAGCGGATTCGCCGGGCCCTCGATTTTCGCGACTTCGTGCGGCGCGCTGGTCTCAGACCAGCTTCATCGCCACCGGCTCGGCGCCGCTGTAGTCGTAGAAGCCCTTCCCCGTCTTACGCCCGAAGTAGCCGAGCGAGATCATGCGCTTGAGGAGCGGCGGAGATGCGTAGCGCTTCTCCTTGTACTCCTTGTACATGATGTCGCCGATCTTGTCGAGCGTGTCGAGGCCCACGAAGTCGGAGAGGATGAAGGGGCCCATCGGGTAGCCGGTGCCCAGCTTCATCCCCTTGTCGATGTCCTCGATGGTCGCCACGCCCTGCTCCAGCGCGCGGATGGCGTCCATCATGTACGGCACCAGCAGGAGGTTGACGACGAAGCCCGAGTTGTCCTTGCAGACGATCGGCTCCTTGCCCAGCGACGCGGCGAAGTCGAAGGCGGTCTGGAAGACGGCCGGGTCGGTGGCGATGGTCTTCACCACCTCCACCAGCTTCATCACGGGGACCGGGTTGAAGAAGTGCAGCCCTACCATCCGCTCCGGCCGCTTGGTGGCGGCGGCCATGTCGGCGATGGTGAGCGATGACGTGTTGGAGGCGAAGATCGCCTCCGGGCCGCACACCTCGTCCAGCGTCTTCCACATCTGGTTCTTGAGCTCGAGGTCCTCCACCACGGCCTCGATGATGATGTCGCACTCCGCGAGGTCCTCCAGCTTGGTGGTGCCGCGCAGCCGCCCGACGATGGCGTCGCGGTCCTCGGCGGCCAGCTTCCCCTTCTCGACCGACTTCCCGAGCTGCTTCGAGATCCCGCCGATCCCGCGCTCGCACACCTCGTCGGACACTTCGCGGACGAGCGTCTCGTACCCGGCCGCGGCGCACACCTGGGCGATCCCGCTCCCCATCAGCCCGCACCCCAGAACCCCGACGCGCTTGATCTCGGCCATCCGGCGACTCCCTTGTGAGATATGTGTGGTGGTTGGTTACGAACTGAAGTGCGGTAGTGCGTTATTGCGGTAGTGCGCCAAACTGTCAACTGTCATACTGAGCGACGCGCCTCACCGGCCTCGCCCCGTCCCCACCCTCGGGCGCGGAGCGAAGGATCTACTGCGCGTGCCGAGGGACCCGCCCGGTAACGCCATCCTCTGCCCCTCCGGGAGGTTTCAACGCACTCACGCACTAACGCACTCACGCACTGCTTTTAAATCCCGAGCTGCCGCCGCCAATCCGGGCGCTGCGGCGGCTTGGGGAGTTCCCCGTGCTCGATGCGGTCGAGAAAGGCTTCCAGGCGGTCCTGCACGCTCCCCGCGACGCCGCGGTAGATGCCGCGCGCCAGGAGCATGGCGGCGCCGAAGATGGGGAAGCCGAGCAGGATCGTCGGGTCCGGCCCCATCATCGCCAGCGCGGTGCCGATGGCGGCGCCGCCCCCGCCCCCGCCGACCACCCCGCCCACCGTCAGCCCCGTGCGCATGGCGCCGAGCGGGACGGAGACCTCCACGAACGCCGAGTCCTCGTCCAGCGGCGAGACGTGCACGTCCACCGTCTTGAGGTCGAGCGTGGCGGCGCGCGAGCCGATCTTGGCGGCTGCGCGGCCCAGCGAGGCGCCGATCCCGGTGCCGCGCACGTAGCGGGTGCGGTCCGGAAAGCGGCGCTGCACCACCATGAACTCGCACTTCACCAGGTACTCCTCCAGCGACATCCCGAGTGGCGCGGCGGGACGGCGGATGGTGCGCGAGGCGCGGACGGTGTCCGGCCCCATGACGCTCACCATCATCCCCTTCTGCTCCCGCGGCAGCCCGCGCACCTCCGCGATGGCGCGGCGGACGTGCGCCGGCTCCAGTCCCAGCTCCTTCCCGATCCTCATCACCTCCGCCTCCGGCAGCCCATCCTCCGCATCGCCGCGGGCGAACTGCAGCTCCGTGGCGCGCCGGATCACCGCCTCCAGCTCCTGGCTGGAGACGCGCCGGAGGCCGGTGGGCTCGGGGGATGGTTTGGCGGGGAGGTCGTCGGGCATCGGCTCGTCGTCAGGATCGAAGGGTGCGTTAGTGCGTGAGTGCGTAAGTGCGTAAGTGCGCTGGGATCCAAACGCACTAACGCACTAACGCACTAACGCACTTCCGTTCTTCCGTTCTTCAATCCGCCGCGATCGCCGCTTCCGCGGCGGCCGGGAACGCCTCCACCACCACCGCGATTCCCTGGCCGCCGCCGATGCACGCGCTGCCCAGGCCGAAGCGCTTCCCCTGGCGCCGCAGCTCGTGGAGGAGGTGCACGGTGATGCGCGCGCCGCTCATGCCGAGCGGGTGGCTCATGGCGATGGCGCCGCCCGAGACGTTGGTGCGCTCGCGGTCCAGGCCCAGCTCCTTCTCCACCGCGCAGTACTGCGACGCGAACGCCTCGTTGATCTCCACAAGGTCCATCTGGTCCAGGCTCATGTCGCCGCGCTTGAGGGCCAGGCGCGAGGCCGGCGCGGGGCCGATCCCCATGTGCTTGGGGTCCACGCCCGCGATCCCCCACGACACCAGCCGGCCGATGGGCTGCAGGCTGTTGCGGCGCGCGTACGCCTCGGACGCGATCAGCACCGCCGCGCCGCCGTCACCGATGCCGGATGCGTTGCCGGCGGTGACGGTGCCGCCCTCCTTGAAGTACGGCTTCAGCTTGCCGAGCATCTCCATCGTCGTCTCCGGACGCATGTGCTCGTCGCAGCGGAACTCCGTCTCGCCCTTGCGGCTCTTGAGCGTGATGGGAACGATCTCGCTGTCGAAGCGGTTCTGCTCGCACGCCACCTTGGCCAGCTGCTGGCTGCGGTGCGCGTACTCGTCCACCTGCTGGCGCGTGATGCCGTAGTGGTCGGCCAGGTTCTCGGCCGTCACCGCCATCGAGCACCCGGCGAAGGTGTCGGTGAGCGCCTCCCACAGCGAGTCCTCGTACAGCTTGCCCACCGGCCCCAGCCGCTGCTCGCCCCACCGCGCGCCGCGGATGACGTGCGGCGCCTGGCTCATCGACTCGGTGCCGCCGCAGAGCGCGACCTCGGCCTCGCCCAGCATGATCTCCATCGCGCCGGAGATGATCGCCTGGAAGCCCGAGCCGCACAGCCGGTTCAGCGTCAGCGCGGGGGTGTCCTGCGGCAGCCCTGCGCGCAGGCCGATGTGGCGGGCGAGGTAGATGGCGTCCGACGAGGTCTGCAGCGCGTTGCCGAAGACGACGTGACCCACCTCCTCCGCCGGTACGCCGCCGCGCTCCAGCGCCGCCTTCGCGGCGAAGACGCCGAGATCGGTCGCGGAGAAGTCTTTGAGAGAGCCGCCGAACGTCCCCATTCCGGTGCGGGCGGCGGAAAGGAACACGACTTCGGTGTCTTTGCCCTGGGTTGCCATTGTGCTCACTTCCTATGAGGTGCGGTCGCTACGGAGCACGACAATATGCCCGCGCCGCGGGGTGCGTCGCAAGCCATACCCCGGGTACGGCCGTGGCACGGTGGACGCTCCCGTAAAGCGGGTGTACACATTATTTTGTGTGCGAGGCGGGGTCCCGGGTCCGCCGCCGGGGGGCGGGCGCCGGGGGTGGGCGCCGGGGTGAACACGGCGAGGGCGGGCGCCGGGCGCGGGCATCGGGCCCGAACACCGGGGGATGAATCCCCCGGCTGGAACCACGCGAAGACCGCTGAAGCGGTCTGGTGGCCACGATCTCGCCCGCGAGTCCGCGAAGGCGGACTTTGTGCTGTTGTTGCCGCGAGTTCACTCGCCCCCGATCCCCTCACCCACCCTGCATCTCGTTCCGATGAAACGCTGCCCGTTCTGCGCCGAAGAGATCCTCGACGAGGCGAAGCTGTGCAAGCACTGCGGCTCGTGGGTCGCGCCCGAGCCGCCGCCCGCGGGGGTCGCGGCACCCGCACGCGTGGCGCCGGAGCCGGGGCCGCCGCCGATGCAACTGGAGTATCAGACGGCGCAGTTTCCCAACACGTTCGCGGGGCAGAAGCAGAAGAACGAGGCCCTCGCGCGCGCAGCGGCGAACGGGTGGAAGGTGGAGAGCGAGACGCTGCTGCCGGGGCACATGAAGGGCGAGCAGGCGTGCTGCCTCGCGCTGATCTGCCTGCCGCTCGGCTTCCTCGCCGGGCGCACGGAGGGGGTGGTAAGTGTGACCTGCTCGCGGCCAGTCCAGCCGAATGGGAACGCGACCACGACGACGCCCCCCGCGCTTGCCCTGGCCCCAGCGTACGACGGGACGTGCCTCAACTGCGGCTACATCAACAGCTCCAGCCGGGCGACGTGCAAGAATTGCAGGCAGCCGCTCTGAGGGCGGGGCAGGCGCTCGCCACACGCCTGTTCGTAGCCAACCCGTACCTCGCGCTCTGGCACTGCCACCGCCGTTGCGAGCGCTCGTTCTTTGTGCGCGGACGGCAGTTCGGCGTCTGCGCGCGATGCACGGGGCTGCTCGTCGGGGGCGTGCTGTCGCCGCTGGCTGTGCCGCTCGGGGCCGGGGTCCTCATTCCCGTCGCGTGCGCCGCGATGGTGCTGCTTGCGATCGATGGAGGGAGCCAGCTCGCGGGGTGGCGTGCGTCGACGAATCGGCTGAGGCTCGTGACCGGGATGGCGGCGGGGCTGCTGGGGCCCGCGGCGGTGCTCGCGCTGATCATCTCCTGACACCCTAACGATCGAACGGGCCCGGACCTCGCATGTGCGGAGGGTCCGGGCCCGTTTTCAGTTCTCATAAGCTGAGCGAATGATCTACGACCTCCTACGGCCGCTCCTCTTCAACCTGCCGGCCGAGCGGGCGCACCACGTGGGCGTCACGGCGCTGAACGCGGCGCTCGCCACGGCTCCGGCGCGCGATGCGGCGCGGTCCATGTACGCCGTGCGCGAATCGCGGCTGGAGGTGGAGCGTTTCGGGATCCGCTTCCCCAACCCGGTGGGGCTGGCGGCGGGGTTCGACAAGTCGGCGGAGTCGTTCAACGCGCTGGGAGCATTGGGGTTCGGGCACGTGGAGGTGGGGACGGTCACCGCGCTGGCGCAGCCCGGAAACCCGCAGCCGCGCCTCTTCCGCCTCCCGGAGGACGAGGCGCTCCTCAACCGGATGGGCTTCAACAACCCCGGCGCCGATGCCGTATCCGCCCGTCTCGCGCGCACCCGCGCGGAGCCGGTGCTGGGGATCAACATCGGCAAGAGCAAGGCGGCGGCCCTGGAGGATGCGACGGCGGATTACCTGCGCAGCTTCGACCTGCTGGAGCCGTTCGCGCGCTACGTCGCCGTCAACGTCAGCTCGCCGAACACGCCCGGGCTGCGCACGCTGCAGGATGCGGGTCCGCTGCGCGAGCTCCTGCGCGCGTTGCGCACCCGCGGCCAGGAGCGCGCCCGTGCCCGAGGCGCCACCGCGCGACCCATCCTGCTCAAGATCGCCCCCGATCTCACCGACCCGCAGGTGGACGAGGTCGCCGGGATCGCGCTGGAGGAGGGGATCGCGGGGATCATCGCCACCAACACCACCGTGTCGCGCAACGGGCTGCGCACACCCGCGTCGCGCGTGGAGGCGCTGGGTGCTGGCGGGGTGAGCGGCGCGCCGGTGCGGGCGCGGGCGCGCTCGGTGGTGGCGCGCATCTACCACGTGACGGGCGGGCGGCTCCCCGTCGTGGGTGTGGGCGGGATCTTCGACGCGGTTGATGCGTGGAAGATGATCCTGGCGGGCGCGTCGCTCGTGCAGGCGTGGACTGGGTTCATCTATCGCGGGCCGGGGATCGCGCGCGACATCAACCGCGGTCTCTCCGCGTACCTGGAGCGCGACGGCCTCCGCTCGATCGACGAGGCCGTGGGCCTCGCGCACCGCTGATGCCCGTCCGGCCGCGCACTGCGCGCTTCCTCCGGAGCTACCTGCGCGGCGGCGCGGGCGCGTTCCGCGAGGAGGAGACGACCGTCACCGTCGCGGGCGAAGTGCGCGAGGCGACGCTGTACCTGCCGGACCGCCCGGCGCGCGCGCCCGGCTGGGTGGTGCTGCACGGCCTCACCGTGCCGGGGCGCCGCCACCTCGCGATGACGCGCTTCGTCCGCTCGCTGGCGTCGTCGGGCGCGGTGGTGCTGGT
>DASVVI010001023.1:0-4950 GCA_036386635.1 Longimicrobium sp. | reverse complement strand
GACGCCTACTCGGCCGAGAGCGTGGCCTTTCTCACCACCGGCCTCGCCGACCGCTGCGACGTGGACTACGCGCTGGAATCGGCGGCGGCCAAGGTGTGGAACAGCGACGCCCTGGACCGCGCCGTGGACGAGCTGGTGCAGATCACGGGCGGGCGCGGCTTCGTGAAGCCGTACCCCTACGAGCGGATGTACCGCGACGCGCGCATCACGCGCATCTTCGAGGGGACCAACGAGATCCTGCGCCTCTTCGTGGGCCTCAGCGGCATGCAGGAGCCGGGGGAGTACCTCAAGGCGATCGGCAAGGCGCTGCGCGAGCCGGTGAAGCAGTTCGGCCTCCTCAGCGAGTTCGCCACCGAGCGGGTGAAGCTTGCCCTCGGCGGCGGCGAGCCGGAGATCGCGCGCGAGGTGCACCCCTCGCTGCGCCGCCACTTCGACTACCTGGTGGACCACACCCGCGACCTGCGCGTGGCCACCGAGCGGATGATCCGCCGCCACGGCCGCGAGATCGTCGACCGGCAGTTCGTGGTCACGCGCATCGCGGACATGGGGATCGAGCTGTACGTGCGCGCCGCCGTCCTCTCGCGCACGCAGGCGCTGCTGGAGGCGCACGCCGCCGGCGCCACGGAGGCGCCCCCGCTCACCAGCACCCGCGAGCGGCTGGACGCGGAGGGCGTCGCGCGCCTCCTGCGCCTGTGCGACCTGGCGTGCCAGCGCTCGGGCCTGCGCTTCCGCACCGCGCGTGAAGCCCTCACCGATGGCCGCGACGCACTGCTGCGTACGGTGGCGGCGGATGTGATCGGGTAGCGGGATGACTCCTGCGAACGTGATGCGCACCACGACCGCACCGATTCGGTGCGGTCGCTTCAAAAAGGAGCACAAGTGGACGTACTCAACTGCATGATGTTGCGCCGGTGCTCCTGCGGTTGAGCAGGAGATAAGTGACCAACAGTGCAGGAGTTGTGTAACGAGAGCATTGCATCCACACCTATCCCGGCATATAGTGTGCAAACATAGGGCTCGTCCGCAGCACTCAATGAGACATTTCAACAGTATCGAGGGCGACCATGCGAGTTCGGAAAGCGGTGATTTCGGCGGGGTTGTTTCTGGGGATGGGATCGGGTCTGTGGGCGTGTATGGACCAGACGGCAACCGGATCGCGGCCGGCTGAGCAGCGGGCGCAGGGGAGCTCCGCGGGCCCATCGCGAACCAACCCATACGCGTTCGTGGGGGCAATCCACAACCAGGCGCTCGACTACGCCTTGCGAGATCTGAGGCGGAGCTCGGCGAAAAGCCTGAGGACGGGCGGGCTAACCAAGGACGACTATTTCCAGATCTCGGAGACGAGCCTGCGCGAGTACTTCAGCGAGCGCCGCGTGGGGCTGCTGCGTGCGGAGGAGGCGCGCAGGTGGCGTGAGGCCATCACCGGGAATCCTCGTGCCTCGGCCCGCGAGCTCGCCGAAACGATGACGATCCAGGAGGGGGACGAGACCCCGGTCCAGCTCTCGGCCAGGGCCTGGGATTACCTGAACGAAATCCTCTGGATCGCGGATGGGGCGCAGGACATGAGCCAGCTCGATGCGCAGCTCTCGGACGTGGAGACGCGGGCGGCGGGCGATCTCACCGGGACGGACCTGGAGGCGGTGTACGCTACTGCATCCGTGACGCGCAGCTCTGCGGTCTACTGGGAAGCGCACTATGACGATTGGGTGAGCCTCTGCACACAGGATCGGGCTGCCTGCACTACGTTGGCGGAGCCACCGAGCGGTGAGCCCGGAGGGCCCTCAGTCCAGCGCGTAAACGGATGGAAGGTGCTTGGAGCGGACGTGGTAGGCTGCATCGGCGGGTTCATGATGGGAGCGTGGCCTGGATGCGCCGTCAGTGCCGGCGTCGGGTCGGTAAGCTCCGTCATCGGACAGATGTAGCGCGCTCTTCCTACCTACAACTTCCAAACTTGCAGGGGAATCAGATGCTGATTTCGAATCGCCGGGAGTGGGACCGAGTGCGTGCCGCGGGGAAGTCCAGCTTCGTCGTGCAATACGGACTGAAGTGGTTCGCGCTCCGGATGGGAATCTTCATGTGGGCGACGCTGTTCGTGGTGGTGCCGGTGTTCATGCAGGATGACGGCCCGCGATGGGGCTATCTCAGCTCCCGCGAGTTCCTCCTCAGCACGCTGGGCGCCCTCTTCTTATGGCCCGTGGGCGGCTGGTTGTGGGCACAGATCGAGTGGCGGCGGCTGGACCGCAAGTTCGGAGCGCACTGACACGACACTGCGCAGGTAGCGAAAGCGCCACCGGAAATCTCCCCGGTGGCGCTTTCCATTCGTAATCCGCTTCGATCCACGCGTGTAACCTGCGAAGGCAGGTTTCCCGCGGTTGTTGCAGCGGTTTCAACCGCCGGTTTCAGCCAGCCTCACCCGTCTCCGCATACGGCTCCAGCACCTCGCCATACTCCGGAAAGAGGCCGGCAGGCGCGGGCACCTTCTTCCCCTCCACCATCGACTGCAGCATCAGCGCGTTGGTGACGGCCTTGCCGCGGAAGTGGTTGTTGGTGACCACGTACACGTCCTCGGCGGCGGGCTGCTCGGCGATCTCGGTCACGCGCCCCGCCCACGGCTCCAGCTCGCGGGCGGGGTAGAGGTAGTCGTAGCGCTCGTGAGGCTCGGCCTTGTCGCGGAACCAGTCCTGGTAGTTCCTCCCGTGCACCCGCACGTACCCCACGCGCGAGGTGGCGTGGGCGCTGGGCGCGATGGAGTCGCCAAAGAGCGGCTGGTCGATGTTCACGAAGCCGATCCCCCGGTCCGCCAGCGCAGCAAAGAACGCCGGGGTGTTCCAGCTCTCGTGCCGCACCTCCAGCACCAGCGGGAAGTCGCTGAAGGTGGTCGCCACGTCGTCCAGCCACTCCCGGTTCTCGTCCGTACGCCGAAACGACCAGGGGAACTGGAGGAGGAGCGCACCCATGCGCCCCGACTCCAGGATGGGGTCCATCCCGGCGCGCACCTCGCGCACCTCGTCCGCCGTCCAAGCGCTCTTGCGCTGGTGGGTGAAGCGCTGGTAGAGCTTGGCCGTGAAGCGGAAGTCAGGCCGGTGCTCCACGCGCGCCACCCAGCTGCGCGCAGTCTTCTCCGTGGCCGGGCGGTAGAAGGTGGAGTTGATCTCCACCGCCGAGAAGTACTCCGCGATGTACTGGAGCTCGTCGAAGCCGCGCGGCTTCTTCGCCGGGTACACGATCCCCGCCCAGTCCTTGTACGACCATCCCGCGGGTCCGTAGCGGATCATGTGCGTGTCACCGGTGGCGTGTGGGTTGCGGCAGCGCTCCCCCAGGGGTCAACTCCCATGCCACGCCCCCGTTTGGAAACCCGCGCGCCTCCCGCGCCGTACCTTCCCGCCGCACGGACGGGTTGCGGAGGCGCCGTCCGCGCGTGTAGATAGAAGGGCCTGCCGCGATTCCCCGCCACACTGGAACGGAGCGCCCCCCATGGCCTTCTGGAAGGACCTGATCAAGAGCGAGCTGATCGACATCGTCGAATGGCTGGACGACAGCAGCGACACGCTGGTCCATCGCTTCGTCCGCCACGAGAACGAGATCAAGAACGGCGCGCAGCTCATCGTCCGCCCCGGCCAGGCCGCGGTGTTCGTGGACCAGGGCCAGATCGCCGACATCTTCACGCCCGGCCGCTACGAGCTGAAGACGGAGAACCTCCCCGTCCTCTCCACGCTGCGCGGCTGGAAGTATGGCTTCGACTCGCCGTTCAAGGCGGAGGTGTACTTCGTCACCACGCGGCAGATCACCAACCGCAAGTGGGGCACAAAGAACCCGGTGATGATGCGCGACGCCGACTTCGGCCCCGTGCGTCTGCGCGCGTTCGGCTCGTATTCCATCAAGGTGACCGAGCCCGGCAAGCTGATCGCCGAGATCGTGGGCACCAACGGCCACTTTACCGTGGACGAGATCGCGGACCAGCTTCGCGACATGGTGACCTCGCGCTTCACGGACGCGTTGGGCGAGGCCAAGATCCCGGCGCTGGACCTGGCCTCCAACTACGACGAGATCGGCGACCGGCTGATCGCGCGGATGCAGCCCGAGTTCTCGGCGTACGGGCTGGAGCTCACCAAGCTGCTGGTGGAGAACATCTCGCTCCCCGAAGAGGTGGAGAAGATGCTCGACCGCCGCACCAGCATGGGCGTGCTGGGCGACCTCAACGCCTACACGCAGTTCCAGACCGCGAACGCCATCGAGAAGGCGGCGGGCAACCCGGGCGGCGGCGCGGCGGAGGGAATGGGGATGGGGATGGGCTTCGCCATGGCCAACCGCATGGCGAACTCGATGGGCGGCGCCGCCCCCGGCGCCCCCGCGGGTGCCCCGCCGCCGCTTCCGGCGCAGACCGCTTACTTCGTCGCCGTGAGCGGCGCGCAGACGGGGCCGCACGACATGGACGCCCTTCGCCAGCAGGCCGCGAGCGGCACGCTGACGCGCGAAAGCCTGGTCTGGATGCAGGGGATGCCCGCCTGGACCCCCGCCGCGCAGGTGCCCGAGCTGGCCGCCCTCTTCGCCGCGTCGCCGCCTCCGCTGCCGTAGGGACTGGCCGGGCAGACCCCCTCCCCCGCTCGTTCCTCGCGGCCCCTCCCCCAAAACCGCCTGGGGGAGGGGCGGTGTGCATAGGTCGGTGCCGGGTGCGGATTACGGTGTGTGGGAGGGCCCGGGCAGCCACGTGGGGCGGCCCCTACAATGATCGCGGTGCAGACCGCGCTGTTCGAGGCGGGGCAGGCGAGGGCAGACACGCAGGTCTGCCCCTACCGGTATTCGTTCGTTGGCGCGGGTGTCGGAGCAGCGTCGAACACGGGCGCGATGAATCGCGCCCCTACCGCATCTGCGCACGTCAAACGATTTACGCCCCCTCTCTCGATAACGGAGGGCGCAGCCCTCTCCTGTTATCGGGAGAGGGGGCAGGCG
>DASVVI010001022.1:0-1540 GCA_036386635.1 Longimicrobium sp. | reverse complement strand
TCGCGGCGTCGGAGCGCGCCTGCTGGGCGGCTGCATGTGCTTCGCGCAGCAGCGCCTGCATGGCACCACACCAGAGCGCCCCGGTCTCCTCTTCCACGGCGACCAGATCGCGCAGCAGGTGTGCATTGCACAGCGCATGGCGCGCCGGGTAGCTCAGGTACGAAGTGTACGCGTCGTGGACTGCCACGCCCCGATAGCCGGGCAGCACGCCCATGTCGTCCAGCGCTTCACGCCCGCGCTTGCGGTGGGTGCGGTAGAGCGTCAGGGCGAGCGTTCCGGCGCTGTGCACCCAGCGGCGCTCGCCGCCCGCGCGCACCGTCGTCTCGTCAAAGTTCACGACTGCGCTCTCCCGCAGCGCCTTGTGGATCGCCCGCTCTACAGGGCCGAGCTCCTCGTAGGCCCGCTCCTGCGCGCGGGCCAGCGTGCCCTGGCAGGGGGCGCGGCCGAATAGATCCGCCATCAGCTCGGCGGCGCGCGCATAGGGCAGGAGGTGGTAGATCTGCAGGTACACGCCCAGTCCCAGCACCCCGGGCCCGTACTGCACCGCCTCGTCCACTCCCGCGGGGAAGTCGGCCCGCGTGAGGTGCCCGCAGCCGGGGCAACACTTGCCCTCCGCCCGGTGCTCCGTCGCCCCGAGCGCCAGCGGTGGCAGGTCCAGCACCTGACGCCGCTGGGTAACGATGGGCTTGACCTCCGCCAGATCGTGCCCGCAACGCGCGCATGCCGCCGGCGTGTGGACAAGCACGGCATCCGGTGTCTCGACCGGGGTAAGCGCGTGGCCGGGGTGCCCGGGCTGGCCGCCGGGCTTCTTGCCGCTCTTCTGCCGCAGGCTCTTGCGGCGGCGGCGGCGGAAGGTGGGCTCGTCGCTGGAGGGTGGCTTGTGGCTGTTGTGGCTGTCTTTGCTCTGTCTCAGCTCCAGCACCCGCACGCGCTCGGTGAGCGCCTCGATCTGCGCCATGAGCGACTGCACCAGCGCGACGACAGCGTCGGGGCCAGAATCGTACACCGCCAGGATCTCGTTGCGCGTCAGCACATCGCCCTCCCGAGGTATCGGTCACGGGCTCGCAGGCGGATGCATCAACTGTGCGCAGCCTGAGTAGTTACATCGCTGCAACAATGGCGGGAAGCCTGCCTTCGGCGGGGGATGAATCCCCCGCCTGGAACCACGGGAAGCCCGATAAATCGGGCTCGGACCCCCAAAGCCCCCTCTCACGAGAACGGGAGGGCGGAGCCCTCTCCACCTCAGTCAATTAGCACTGTCGGGAGAGGGGGCAGGCGAGTGTAACGAGCCGGGGGTGAGGGCCTCGCCTCACTCCATCGCGTCGCTCATCAGCAGGTCGTGGCCCCAGGGCTGGGGGTGGCCGTGCAGGCGGAGCGCGGTGGCGATCTGGGCCCAGTGGCGGATGCCGTGGAGCTGCGCGTGCGCCGCGATCTTGCGGGCGCTCGCGCGCAGGGTGCCGGCGCTCAGCGTCTCGAAGGTGAGGACGCGCGCCCAGTCGTCGGGGGTGGCGGCGGCGATGTAGGCGTGGAGGAGGGCGCG
>DASVVI010001021.1:0-2378 GCA_036386635.1 Longimicrobium sp. | reverse complement strand
CAGGTCCATGACCTGTTCACCGACGTGCTTCAGGTAGGCGTATCCCGCGCCATAGGAGGCGAAGAGCGCGTCGGTGGGGCACGTCGTGCGAAGCGTCTGAACCAGCCCGTAGCAGGGCACCACTCTCCCCAGCCCAGGCCCCCCTCTGCAGACGACGAGGAGCTTCACGCGGCCTCCCTTGCACGCTCCGAAGCGGCGACGGTGCGTGTGAGCTCGACAAAGCGCGATCGGGAGGCCATGGGCACCGACAGCTTCTTTTCCTTGAGGACGCCGAGAACCAGGTGCTGATCGTCAGTGAGGAGGTCGGCGTCGGTCCTCCACAGCCGGACCAAGTCTTGGACGCGACCGCCCACGGAGATCCAGCAGAGGACGGCGTAGTCCGACAGGTTCCAGCACGCGGCTTCGCAGTTTTCCACGTGAACCCGGAACTCGGTGGCCAGCCGCCGCATCTCGCGTTGCGACAGGGTGGCGGTTCTGAAGTATTCCCGGTCGGAGTCGTAGAAATTCACGTGCTGCTGGAGCGCCCAATCCGGCTCGATGATCTCGATGCCCGCGCTGAGCGGCGCTCGGTGAAAGGTGGAGCCGGGGGTAAGGAAGAAGGGCCCACCGCCGACGGAATCCAACTGGAGTTCGTCGAGTGTGGAGCGGGTACGCATCAGGGTTTCCTCAGTCTCGCCGGGGAGACCCACGATGAAGTTGCCATGAACGAAAATTCCGTACTGATGCAGCGCTTCGACTGCGCGTGTAACCTCGCCGGGGTGCTTGGCGTGATGCTTTCCAACCCGCACGCCGGGGCTCAGGCTTTCGATCCCCAAGAACAACCCCACGCACCCCGCCGCAGCCATGCGCCGCGCCATCTCCACGGTGATGTCGTGTGGGTACGCGTAGGCGGTCCACTGCACAGGGAGCTCCGCCGCGGTCAGCGCGTCCAGTAGGCGCTCCAGATCTTCTCCCAGACTGCTCATGCTCGAATCGACGAACCGAATCCAGACGCGGTCATGCTCTTTGACCAGGGTACGGATGGTGGCCATCGTGCGCTCAACCGGGTTTGCAGCGAGCCCTTTGCGAAGCACGGGATCGGTGCAGAAGGGGCAATGCTGCCGACAGCCGCGCGACATCTCGACGGGGAAGACCGAGAAGTAGCGATCGTCCGGCCAGATGCTGTAATCCGGGGCGAAAGAATCCATCCGCGCCGCGCTGCTGAGGGCCGTGACGACGCGGTTTGACGGCGGAGACCCGCCCGCCGCGATCGAGGCGAGCAGCGGAACCGCTTCGGGAAGGCAGTCGCCGAGGCAGGCGAGATCGAAGGCATTGCCCAGGTCAAACACAGAAGGCCCCAGCAGTGTGACGTGCGGGCCGCCGACCGCCGTGACCACCCCTGGATTGTTCCTCTTGATCTGCTCGGCCGCCTCGATTCCTTGGGCGAAGTCGTCGATGTAGAGACTGAACAGTGCTATACGAGTCTCCGGATTGAGGCGGTCCGGCATCGGATCAAAGGTGAGGTCAATCAGCCGGGTGGCTACACCGTGCGCCCGAAGGTGTGTGGAGAGCAGCGTGATGCCCAGGTTTCTGTAAAAGGCTCCCAGGCCGCGGGATGGCTCGGGTCGCACGATGACAGCGCTCGCTTCACTGCTCTGACTCATAGTGCCTGCTCGCAGAAGGAAGGTTGCTAAGATGCCGTCCGGAGCAATTCATCAATGCAAGCAGCGACGTCGCGCTGCCGCCCGGCGACGTAATAGGATCGCTCCAGAAGCCGGCCGAGCGTCGCGGTTCGCGTGGCGTGTACGGACGCGTCGTCGAGGCTGGGGACGTATGGACCGAAGCGCCGCTCTTTCCCCGTCAGCCATGGCGTTGCCGTCGCGCGGATGTGTCGCAGAGCATTCTCATACAGGTTGCCGCGATGGATCCACGTATCGCCTTGGGTCACCACGCACTCGCCGTAGCCGTCGTCCACGTGCACAAAAATCACGGCGGTAACGTCAGTAGCGCCGCGCCGGCTCACAGCAATACCGGCCTCCTCGGGCGTGATGTCCTTCTTGGCGCGCCATGGATCGGGCGTGTCGTCGTTGAACAGATGCGCGAGTTCTGGCAGACACCGGCGTACGGACGAGCACCGTAGACGCAGGTGGGTCGTTCCGGATACGGCACGAAGCTCCCCCAGCCCGCCCACAATCACGAGATCGTTCCCAATCAACCGACAGCCGAAGTCGCGGCAGAGGGTCACCGCACTGGACGTCTTGCCCGCGCCGCTGTGCCCGAGCAGGACCGCCGCCCGCCCATCCCGTTCGATCGCCGCGCCATGGAGAGTGATGAATCCGAGTCGCTGCAGCTGAGTCTCAAGCAGTAGGTATGAGAGGAAGATCAGGTCTGCCCCAACG
>DASVVI010001020.1:0-3267 GCA_036386635.1 Longimicrobium sp. | reverse complement strand
CCCTCCACTCCCCAGCAGGCTCGGCAAGGTCACCCAGCGCAAAGCCATTGATGGGAGCCCGTTGATCTACGAAGTCGAGGATGAGGAGGTCTTCGTGGCACCCTCCAATCCAGGCAAGGCATTCTGCCTCCAGAAACTTCGATTCAGCGACGGGCGGTCCGAGTTCCGGATTTGCTATTACATGATCGCACACAAGCCGCGGATGAAGGGAAAGTGGGCATTCGGTCAGTTCGCGCCCATGATGACTCCCGACGAGTTGGAGATGATCGTCGCTATTGTGCGCCGGAAAGGGTGGATCTCCTCCGCGGCTGCGGAATTCGAATCCGCAGCTACGGGTGTACTTGAACAGGGAGTAAATTCCTGATCCATTTCCTCTGACGCTCCCGCGGTAAGGCAGTCGGATCGGTATACCGCGCTCTCCAGGCTCGCCCGTACCTGCGGCGAACAATCGGCAGGGGATGCGGGGCCTTGCATGCTTTCGGCGCGATGAATGTTTTTCGTGCCGGCCCCGCACCCCTGACCCTTGTGTCGTTAGGCGCTCATCGCGTTACTAGGCACGAGTGGACCCAAGTCCTCAAGCTCCGTAACGCGTTCGGGCCCATCGCGACAGCTCCGGCAACGAGCTGTGCTGGCACCACACAGTAATGTGGGGCCTTCTTCCCGAGCAGGGCCATTCCACCATCACGGTACCTGAGTGGCCCGTCTTTCTACGCGGGTGCGTCAGGTATCGGTAGTCGCTTGACGAGCAGCTTCGGGAGGCGCCGAGAACTCGGGACGAATACTCCGGAGAGAACGGCGCCAACAATTCGTCCAAGCCGACGCCGCTTCGCGGCGCGGCTTAACACAGGTGTTAGGCCGCTGGACGAGGCATCGCGGCAGCCGCAGGCGATCCTCCCCGCCGCTGCCGTGTGTTCATCCGGGTCTGATTCAGGCCGCGAGCCGCCGCACCACCTCTCGCGCGCCCTAACGGTCACGGTTCGGATGCGGGCCGTGCATGTTTTCGGGGTGAGGAAAGGCTTGCGCGCGGGCCCCCACCCCAGCCCATGTGTCGTTAGGCGCCGTGGCATAGCGCAAGCGGCACGGCGCCTTCTGGCCAGACGAGAGCTTCGTAGCCCGCGACCGTCGTGATTGCGGACCGTCTCGTCTTCGACCACGCGACGACGTAGCGCACGAGCGGCTGGAGTCTAGACGAGCGCGAGGGGGTGTGGACCTGCCGCACCACCTTCAACTCCACCGAAGCCTGCACCCGCAAGATCCGCATCACCAAGGCCATCGGCGAGGTGGGGAAGGAGATCCTCAAGGGCAGCGCTCGCGCCAAGTCCATCCGCAGCCCGCCACCACCCGCCGCGCGTTGATGGAAGGGCGTTCTCACCCGGGGTCAAGGAATCGAACGGTACGAAACCGGCCCCGCGGCGATGCTGCCGCGGGGCCTGTGTGTATGGATGCGTCCCACGTGCGTCTCATATATGGCGGGCGCTCAATCCTGCCGCTAGCTGGAGCAGAGCCGGGCGATGCGCGCGGCTTGCTCAGCCACGCACTGCGTGCCTCAGCAGCCGGTCGCGGGATCAGGGTTGTCGCTGCCCGGAAACCTTTCTTCCCCAATCCTAAGGTGTGCACATGACTAATCTTGTGTCATCAGTCGCTCTCGTTCTTGCCGCCCTTTCGTGGCTTCCATGCCAGGCTCAGGACCAGCCCGCGCCCGACGCACGGCCCGTGGCCGTGTTGATCACCTTTGATCCTTGGGCAATGGTGGTCGGTTCTGACGCCCCCTCCATCGCGGCCTACGACGATGGAACCATCATCTTTCGCCGCCGGGTGAGCAGGAGAAGGTACGAGTATGCCGTCGTGCATGACAGAAGGATACTCGATCGCCTGGTAGGAACCCCTGAGCAGCGCACGGCCTTCGCGACTGCCGAGAATCGTTACACGCTGAGTCACGCGACAGACCTGCCTACGACGCGTCTTTGCGTATGGCTCGATAGTGGACGGAAGTGTACGAGCATCTACGGCTGGTCGGAGGCCGAGGCCAGGGAAGCAAACTCAGTCCCTCCCCAGGTTGCCGGCATCTTGCGTCGGCTGGCCCGCTTCTCTGACCGGAGAGCCACGGCGTGGTGGCCCGAGCAGATGGAAGTAATGCTGTGGCCGTACGATCATTCGCCGGAAAAGCCCGCAAGGTGGCCGGATGAATGGCCTGACCTGGATGATCCTTCGACGGTCGCGCGCGGCGGGGGATTGTTCAGCGTCTTCGTCCTCTCAGGCCAACGAGAACGGTTGCTTTCCTTCGTCCGGGGGTTGCGTGAGCGTCAGGCGGTGGAGATCCGTGGGCGCAAATGGTCTGTCGGGTTGCGAACCCCTTTTCCGCACGAGGCTGAATGGATGTAAAGGGTCCATGAAGTGCGTCGTGCTCCAGAATGCGAATCGGGGCACCTGGGCTCATGCTGGGGGGCCGTTAATGATTGCCTCGCCGACTGGTTTGCGCCCAGATCCCGCACCCTGATCCTTGTGTCGTTCGGCTGCTACGTCAGCTTCCGCGCTAGTGGAGTATCGAATGACGGTTTCGTTCACGCCGAAGCAGGGCCAGTACCTGGCCTTCATCTACTACTACACGAAGATCAACGGCCAGCCGCCTGCTGAAATCGACATGCAGCGCTACTTCAAAGTCAGCGCACCCACTGTGCACCAGATGGTGGTGAAGCTGGCGGAACTCGGGTTGATCGCACGGACTCCCGGCGCTTCGCGAAGCGTTCGCGTCCTGCTTGCACACTCGGAACTGCCGCACCTGGAGCCTGCGCGGTGCGGCAGGGCGTTGCTGTCGGCCTCCGGCGCGAGTCCAGCGGAGGCCGGCAGGCGTTCGGCTAGCGGCTCTTCAGCTTCTCCAGCATCGCGCGGGCGTTGGCGTTGCTGGGGTCGAGCTCGAGTGATCGGCGGTAGCTCTGGGTCGCGAGCTCACGATCGCCGTTCTCCATGTATCCCTCGCCAAGACTGTCGTGCGTGTTGGCGGAGGCTGGGAATGCCGCGACGTTGGCTTTGAAGATGACGATCGCGAGCGCCTTCTCTCCCGTCCGCAGCTCGCGGTAGCCGAGCAGGTTGATGATGCTCTCGTCTAAGGCATGTTCGGCGAGGGCCGACGAGAGCGCCTCGCCGGCTATCTTCTCGGCTGCCGGGAGCTGCTGGCGCCCGATCAGCGTCCTCGCCTCGGCCAACCGGCGCGCCAGGAGTTCGCGGGCGGAGGTTTCCCGGGCGATCTCCGCGCTGGCGTACACGCGC
>DASVVI010001019.1:0-2699 GCA_036386635.1 Longimicrobium sp. | reverse complement strand
TGGTGGCCTCTTCCGTCTGATCGGCGCGGGTCCAATGCTAAGATACGTGCATATGCGCAATGAGTTGGAGAGGTGCACCAACCTACATCGGTTTTCAAGCGCAATGCCGACGGCCTGAGCGCGGCCCGCTACGCGAAAGGCATCAAGCGCACTATAGGTTCACCGGGGACGGGGCTGTATACTGGGCCGTGCTGGCTTGGTCCCGCGTCGGGATGTTCAGCCGCATCACCCCACCCCCGAGTGCCCCTCCACATGAAATTCACGAACGCTGCCGTCGCTGGGGCCATCGCCTGTGCGCTTCGACCCGGACGCCGGTGGCTAAAGGTTTGTAGCTTCGCCATCTCTGTCTGCGTTGCTGCGCCTGCCAGCGCGCAAGTCTCGTATCAGCCCGGTCAGGCGGTTCAGTATAGTGACGGGGCTGAATGGACGGATGCTGAATTCGTGAGGCTGACGCCCGATGGGACCCAGGCGATCGTGCGAGAGAAGAACGCGTACACCACCCGCGGCTACTTCGAGCGAGCGGTGAACCTCAATCGCATGCGTTCGCGACCGGTGCAATCAGCCCAACGCCCAGTGACTAGGCCGGCGGCACCTCGCCCCGCGCAACCTGCGCAGACGCCGGTCCGACCCGCACCAGCGCCAGTGCAGGCGGGGGGATCGCCCCGTTCCGGAGACTACGACATTTACAGTTATGGCAGGGGGAGCAATCCGATTCGGCTGGGCCGGATCAGTCTCTCCGGCAACAGCTATAGGTTCTATGACAATGGCGACAACTTGAAGGGCCAGGGACAATATAGCTACGCCGCGGGAACCGTTACTTGGCGCACGGGCCTGCTCAGGAGCTATGGCTGGGGCGGAGAGTTCAAGATCGAACGGGGCGGACGCACCCATTCTATCCGTCTGAATCAAGTGACGTACGCGATGAACTCGCAATAAGACGAAGGCACGAGCGAGACGATCTTTGGCTGCATGGTGATGGGCCCACCGCCGCCTGCGGTTCCTACGTTTAGGAGCCGCAGGCGGTTTGCTTTCCGCTTGTGGATCTTGGATATCTGGCCCTTTCGCGCGGGGCAATTCTGAATTCGGTTCTGCCCCTGGCCCGCTCACTGGAAAGAGACCCTGCAGGGGCGGGGCTGTAGCTGCCGCTCCCAACACGCCACATACACAGGCTGGCGCAGAGAACCGCACAGAACGTACACTGTCCGAGCGCGCGAGTGTTGGCCGGAACCGGGTCGCTACGGCGTGGAACAGCCACAGCTTAGCAGGCGATGGGCATTCAAGCTCCCGACTTGTCCGACCATAGTAGCGCGCAAAATGCTCGCCCGGTACACACGGGCCAAAGGGCAGACCGGCTTCCTTCCCACGCCTCTCATCATGCGCAGACCCAAACGGCGACGGTCGATGAAAAGGGGCAGGCAGACGGTCGCGCCCATGTTTCCGCCCGCGCCGAGTTGGCCTCGTGACGAAACTGCGATGCTGGCGGAGACGGACGCGCCGCTAGCTCTCTTGCTTTGGCAGCGTGCCAGGGACGTGCGCCTGTGGGCGCTGGCCGGCGAAGGGAGCCGCACCGGGCTTTTCACCGAGTTGGAGGGCGTCGAGGGCACTACGGAAGCCGCGGAGGGGGTTGCGGAAGTTCTAGCCGTCCCGCTCCGCATCTTGGGGGCGCTCGTGCGCTTCCCCGAGCTGGTGTCGGCTACCGACGTGTGCGCGGCGTGCCTCGCGATCAGCGAATGGGCCGAAGGCGAGCACATGACTGAGACCGCTTTGCACTACGCGGAAGCTGCCGCGCTGGCCGATCCTACCAGCGCCCGCGCCGCTGCCGTGGCGGGCGCGGCCTGTGCGCGGGTGGCAGCTGATCAGCGCGCGGAAGTTTGGCTCACGCGTGCGATCCGCACAGCATGGCGGTCGGAAGATTGGGAGTGGCACGCGCGCGCGTACATCCGTATGGGGCAATTGCTGTACGAGTTGGGCCATCTGACGAAAGCGCGGCGTGCGTACTACCGTGCACGCGCGTCGGCAAAGTGGTCCGGGCACTATGCGTATGCGGGAAAGGCGCACCACGACCTTCTGTTGGTGGAGTGCGCCGTGGGTACGTACAGCGCGGGCGAGACCCACGCCCGTAAGGCGCTGGAACTGTATCCCGGCCAGTTTCCTCGTATCCCGCACCTCGCGCACGACTTTGCGTTTCTTCTCACCTGTCACGGCGCATACCCGGACGCGCTGGCCCTCCTCGACGCGGCGCTGCCCTTCTTTGTCCGCTCCTGGGAGAAGGTCGCCATACTGGGCACGATAGCAAAGGCGGCAGCGGCGACCGGCCAGCGCGAGCGGTACGCGGAAGCCGTCGCGGACCTGCTTCTGCTGGGGTCTGCGGCTGAGACGCATTCCGCCGCCGCCCTGGTGCTCGCTGCCGAAGGCGCCGCCATGTTAGGCGATGACGAGCGCGCCCGGCGGCTGGCCGCACGGGCGCTTGAACTGGCGGAACGACGGCACGAGCGCGAACCGCTCCGCCGCGCTCGGCAGGTGTTGGACGGAGGTGGCGAACAGCGACTCGCGCCCCCTCCACCTGAACACGTCGCTCCCTTGCGGGATCAGTTCATCGGCCGGCTGCGCGAGCTACGGGCGTCCGTCGCCGGGGTCGTGACCGGCGAGGAGCTGGCGCGGTTCACGATGTCGGGCCGGACGTAGCTCAGCCGCCCGAG
>DASVVI010001018.1:0-2823 GCA_036386635.1 Longimicrobium sp. | reverse complement strand
CACGCGGTTGGGCGGCTCGCGGTTGGGCTGGATGTAGTAGCGCAGCCCGTTGGGCAGCGTCCCCATCCGCACCGCCGGGTCCAGCGGGATCTCC
This sequence comes from Longimicrobium sp., assembly GCA_036386635.1. GTDB lineage: Bacteria > Gemmatimonadota > Gemmatimonadetes > Longimicrobiales > Longimicrobiaceae > Longimicrobium. The sequence goes on along the minus strand of DASVVI010001018.1, from coordinate 2,729 downwards.
TGCGTAAGTGCGGGCTGCTGCTGCGCCAGCAGCGCCGGCGCGGGCGCAAACGCGAGCGCCGCGGCGGCGACCGCCAGGGGCAGCCTGATCGTGTGTCGCATAGAGAGCGGTGGGGAGGAAGGTGGGAAAAGGGGCGGCGGGAAAGGTTGCGCGCGAACGGGCCGGCGTCAATGCGCACCGGCCCGCTCGAATCGGATACTAATGGGGGGCTCCTGAGTGCACCCCCTTTTTGTCATCCTGAGGGAGCCGCCGGACGGAGGCCCGCAACGCAGGCCATACTCGCTGCGGCGAGCGAAGGATCTACCCGGAGCAGGGCCGGGGCCTGCGGTGCACCCCCGGCCCCTCGTTACGCGCAGTAGATCCTTCGCTACGCGCCACAGGTTGGAGCACGGGAGAGGACGGAGCGGCGCGTCGCTCAGGATGACAAAGGGGTGGACGCGCCGACGGCGCCCGCACTAACGCACTAACGCACTAACGCACTAACGCACTAACGCACTAACGCACTAACGCACTCACGCACTCACGCACTTCCCTTCACGGCCCCATCAGCAGCGCATTCACATACAGCGGCTGCATCGAGCGCCAGAACAGCCGGAACAGCGGGTCGTCGGCGAAGAGGACGACGCTGCCCTGGCCCATGCGGCGAGTGGCGACGACGGAGCCTTCGCCGAGGTGGCGCAGGTTCTCGGGGGAGATGACGCCGGAGATGCGCGCCGGGTTGCGCGGGAGGTAGGCGACCGTCTCCAGGTTCTCCGCGGGCTCAAAGACCGTGGTGCCCTGGTGCAGGGTGAAGGTCTCGCCCGGCCGGCCGTCGAGGCCCGCGCCGAAGGCCAGCGGATGCGCCGGGTCCAGGCGCAGCGGGAGGATGGTGCCGGGGACCTCCTGGCGCCACTCCTGCCGCTCGCGCTCCTCGCGCCCCGCGAGATAGCGGGTGCGCGCATTCCCCGAATCGCGCCCCGCCTCGCGCAGCTTGACCTCGGCCATCCCCGCGATCGCCTCCGCGCCGCCCGCGATGGCGACGAGGCGCCCGCCGCGCTGCACCCACGCCTTGAGCGCGTCGGTGGCATCCTTGACCGCGCGCGGCGATGCGTCGGGAAGGACGATCACCTGGTAGTCCGAGAGATCGGCCGAGGCGAGATCCGTCGCCTGGACCGCGTCGAAGGGTATGCCGAGCTGCTGGTCCAGGAAGAACCAGTGCGCGCCGAACGAGGTGGGGCTCACGCCCTCGCCCGAGACGACGGCGACGCGCGGCAGCTTGATGTTCGCGACGTTCTCGCTCCCCAGGTCGATGCCGCCCTCGCTGAGGCCGCTGGAGATGGGGATCGCGACGCTTCCCAGGCCCACGCGGGTGAGGCGCACCTGGAGCGAGTCGTTGCCGCGCGCGGGGATGAACCACGTCCCCGCCGGATAGCGGCGGCCCGCAAAGGTGGAGGGCTTGCCGAGCACCCGCGCGCGTCCGCCCGCGCGCAGCAGGCTGACGATGCCGTGCGACGCCTCCTCGCCTGGCGCCACCAGGTAGCCAAACCCGCTGGGCTGCGGCGCCGCGCCCGCCGTCAGCGTCTCGGTGCCTGTGGTGCGCACCGGGGTCCAGCCGGTGCCGCCGCCCGTCGCCCGGTAAGCGGCCACACCGTAGGCGTACGGCAGCGACCAGGCGCTGACGTCGTACGAGTACTCCGCCTTCAGCACCGTCTCCGGCTGCAGCAGGGTGATGGCGAGGCGCCCCATCGGCTGGCGCGCCCGCACGCGGTACGTGCCCGCGGGGAAGTCGCCGCGCGCGGGGAAGCCCGGGTACGCCGTGGCGCCCGCGCGGAAGCCGGCGGAGGCGCGCTCCACCTCGATCCCCTGGCGGCGAAGGTGCGCCACCAGCGACTCGATGCGGCTGGGGTCGGTACCCGGCACCAGCAGGAAGTCGCGCTCGCCCTGGCCGACGGTGCGCTGGCCGGCGGCGTAGTCCATCAGCAGCTGCGTCTTGCCCGCGGCGGCGGTGCGCAGGGTGGCCTGGCTGCTGGCGCGGTGGTGGAGCGCGCGGTCACGCAGCGTCAGCGTGTCGCCCGACTCCTGGATCACCGCCTGCCCGGCCGCGCCGTGCCCCGCTTGCTCGTACGTCATCCCCACCGCGCCCGTGAGCGACGGCCACGAGTCGCCGTAGCCCGGGTAGAAGAGGTCGAACGCCTCGCCCGTGTAGAACGCCCAGCCCTGCGCGTCGAAGGTGCGCGCGTTCTCCTGCCCGAAGCGCTTTCCCCACGCCAGCACGTGCTGCGGGTAGATCGGGTTGATGGGCGCCGACGCCGGGAAGAAGAAGTACGACGAGTTGAAGTACATCTCGTGGAAATCGACGTGCACCTGCGGGTTGTAGCGGAACCAGGTGGCCAGCCGCGCGCGCGTCTCCGCCTGCGTGGCCCACGACCAGTCGCGGTTCAGGTCGAAGAGGTAGTGGTTGAAGCGCCCTCCCGGCCACGGCTCGCGGTGCTCGCGCGAGGCGGGGTTGAGGTTGGGCTCCGCGCCGCGCACGGAGCGGTACCACTGCACGTAGCGGTCACGCCCGTCCGGGTTGGCCACGGGGTCGATGATGACCACCAGCGACTGCAGGACGCCACGCACCTCGGGGGCATCGCGGGCCAGGTCGTACGCCGTGTACAGCGCCGCCTCGCTGGACGAGCTCTCGTTGCCGTGAATGCCGTAGCTGAAGTACACCACCGCCGGATTGGACGCCGCGATCTGCCGCGCGC
>DASVVI010001017.1:0-2962 GCA_036386635.1 Longimicrobium sp. | reverse complement strand
CCGCGCCCCCAGGGTCCACCTCCACCGCGGCGAGCTGATCGGCAGGCGCATTGCGGAGTCCCTGCGCGAGGTGCGTCGGGAACGCGAAGAGACAGCCGTTCGCCAGTTCCAGCACCACGCGCCCCGCCTTGCGGTCGTAACGCGCGCTCGTGGCCCGTGGCTCCGTGCGGTCCTCTTCTTCCGCGCGGGCCACTGCGGCGGGAATCTGCGCCAGGATCTCCGCTTCCGTCAGTCTCTGTTCATGCATGGGTATCCCTCCAAACCTGTAGCATTTTGTCCCGGTGAGCCTCCACGATCGCGACCGCCCGCGCCACATCGGAAGGCTTCATGCCCCTCACACTCCGCACGGAGACCGGGGTGAGATTCACCACCGCGAGCTCACCACTCTTCCAGGCGTGAACGTGCGCAGGCTCGTGATCGTTCGACCAGACCCGGAAGGTGAAGCCAGACTCGCGGTGCGCGGTAGCCATGCGACAATCTTACCCAAGGCGTTGGGTTTCTACAAGGGGCTACGTGCCGCTCCTCATCATGCTCTCTCCCGGAGTGGAGAGGCGCGTGAGATTGGCGGGCACGGAGATGATGGAGTAAATTCCCTGCTGGCCGACGACTCCGCCGCGGCACACGCCGCAGCGCGTAAATACCCACACAGCAACACGATGGCACTTTCCGCCGAAGCGCTCTCGCTGATCCAGGCCGCCCTCGACGAAGACGTCGGCCCGGGCGACTTCACCACGCTGTGGACGGTGCCGGAGGGGCGCCGCGCCGAGGCCCGCATCGTCGCAAAGGCGCCCGGCGTCGTCGCGGGCTCCGAGGTGGCGGCCGAGGTCTTTCGCCGCGTCGATCCGTCACTCGAGGTGGAGGTCGCCGCGCCGGACGGCACCGCGCTGGAGCCGGGCGACCTGGCGATGCGCGTCACCGGCTCCGCGCGCTCGATCCTGACGGCGGAGCGGACGGCGCTCAACTTCATGCAGCGCCTCTCGGGCGTGGCCACGGTCACGCGGCGCTACGTGCAGGCGGTGGAGGGGACGGGCGCGCGCGTCATCGACACGCGCAAGACGACTCCGGGGATGCGCGCGCTGGAGAAAGCGGCCGTGCTCGCGGGCGGCGGCGCCAATCACCGCCACGGGCTGCACGACATGGTGATGATTAAGGACAACCACATCGCCGCGGCGGGCGGGATCACGGCGGCGGTGGATGCGGTGCGCGCCCGCAACGACCGCGGCCTCGCCGTCGAGGTGGAGACGACGAACCTGGACGAGGTGCGCGAGGCGCTCGCGACCGGCGCCGACCGCATCATGTTCGACAACATGCCGCCCGAGCCCATGCGCCAGGCCGTGGAGCTGGTCCGCGCCGCCGACCCGCGCCCGGAGACGGAGGCGTCCGGCGGAATCACGCTCGACACCATCCGCGCCGCGGCGGAGACGGGCGTGGACTTCATCTCGGTAGGCGCGCTCACCCACTCCGCGCCCGCGCTGGACCTGTCGCTCCAGCTCCGCGCGCTGGACGGGTGAACGAGAGGGCGGAGCGGTGGGAGGGCGCCACCGCGGCGGAGCTGGCGGCGCGCTGGGGCGTCCCCGCCGTGCAACTCTTCCAGACGGTTGGCTCCACCAACGACGAGGCGCGTGCCCTGTCCGACGCTGGCGCCCCCGCTGGGACGGTCGTCGTCGCGGAAGAGCAGCTCGCGGGTCGTGGACGCGGCGGCAAGGAGTGGGCGTCGCCGCCGGGGCTGGGGATCTGGATGACGGTCGTGCTGCGCCCCGCCGCCCTTCCCGCGCCGGGGCTGCTCCCCATCCTGGTGGGCCTCGCGGCGGCCGAGGCGATCGACGAGTTCGTGCGCCCGGCGCGGGCGCAGGTGAAGTGGCCCAACGACGTGCACCTGGCTGGCCGCAAGGTGGCCGGAATCCTGTGCGAAGGCGCTTGGGAGGCGGACCGCCCGGGCGCCGTGGTGGCCGGCATCGGCATCAACTGCGGCCATTCCGGCGACGACTTCCCGCCGGAGCTGCGGGACACGGCCACCTCGCTCCGCATCAGCGCGGGCTGGACGCCGCCGCGCGCGGAGGTGGCGGGCTCCGTCGTGCGCGCCATCCTGCGCCTGGCGGGCAACCCTCCCGCGCAGCTCGGCGGCGCGCTGCTTGACGCCCTGCGCTCCCGCGACGCGCTGGAGGGCAGGGCAGTGGTCGTCACCGGCGCGACCCCCGTCACAGGTGTTGCGCTGGGGATCAGCCCCGCCGGCGCGCTCCTCGTCCGCTCCGACGCGGGCGTGCTCCGCACCATCCGCTCAGGAACCGTGCGGCTCGCCTGAAGCCGTTGCGGCACCCGCGCACGGCCCGGTACCTTGCAGCTCAAACGGCCACCCAGGGCGCACGAATGAAGCTGCAGATCCATGGGGACACGCACGTCCCCGGCGACAAGTCCATCACCCACCGCGCGCTCATGTTCGCGGCGCTGGCGCACGGCGAGAGCCGCCTCTCCGGACTGCTGCCGGGCGGGGACTGCCGGAGCACCGCGTCCGTGCTGCGCGCTCTGGGCTGTGCCATCCCCGAGATCCCCGAGGACGGCTCGGAGATCCGCGTGGCCGGGCGCGGCGTGGTCGAGTGGCGGCGGCCGACGGCGGAGCTGGACTGCGGCAACAGCGGGACGACGGCGCGGCTGATGATGGGCATCCTCGCCTCGCGCCCGTTCACCTCCACCCTCACGGGCGACGAGTCGTTGCGCGGACGTCCCATGCGGCGGGTGACGGCGCCGCTGCGGCAGATGGGCGCGCACTTCCTGGAAACCGGCGAGGCCGACCGCCTCCCCGTCGAAGTCACCGGCGGCCCGCTGCGCTCGCTCGACTACGCCTCGCCCACCTCGAGCGCGCAGGTGAAGAGCGCGATCCTGCTGGCGGGGCTCGCGGGCGGCGTCCCGGTTTCCGTCACCGAGCCCATCCACTCGCGCGACCACACGGAGCGCATGCTCGCCG
>DASVVI010001016.1:0-5379 GCA_036386635.1 Longimicrobium sp. | reverse complement strand
GATTGGCGCAATGTGCACGCGATCACCACCGTATGTTATTGCGCAGAAGAGGACAATGCGTACTCCCGTTGGCCCGAATTGCGCGTGCAGCGCGTGTGTTGCGCCGGGCGGATCGGGTTGAGGAAACAGGTGGAATCAAGTAGTTTAGCTGCATGCAATCGAATGCGCTGGACCTTCTGAAGGGCGGCTCGGTTCCGCTCTATCTTGCGCCCCAGGCGGGCGTCAGCGAGTCCCCCTTCCGCCGGCTCTGCCGCGCCTACGGGGCCGACGTCGTCGTGTCCGAGTTCGTCTCCGCCGAGGGGATCAGGCGGCACGACCGGCGCACGCACGGCTACCTGCGCTTCAACGACGAAGAGCGCCCCATCGGCATCCAGATCTTCGGCGGCGATCCCATCGCGATGGCCGAGGCCGCGGCGCTCGTTGAAGAGGTGTACGAGCCGGACTTCCTGGACATCAACTTCGGCTGCCCGGTCAAAAAGGTCGTCACTCGCAACGGCGGCTCCGGCTGCCTGCGCGACCTGGACCTGGTGCAGGCGATCATCCGCGCCGTGCGCGCCGCCATCTCCATCCCCACCACGGTCAAGATCCGCAGCGGGTGGAGCGAGGACACGCGCAACCCCGTGGAAATTGCGCTGCGCTGCCAGGACGCGGGCGCCATGGCGCTGACCCTGCACGCCCGCAGCCGCACCCAGATGTACAGCGGCACCGCCAACTGGGACGAGATCGCGGCGGTCAAGGCCGCGCTCGACATCCCCGTGATCGGCAACGGCGACGTGTGGACGGGCGAGGACGCGCGGCGCATGCACGACCACACGAAGTGCGACGGCATCATGATCGCGCGCGGCTCGCACGGGGCGCCGTGGCTCTTTGGGCAGGCGCGCGCGGCGCTGGAGGGCCGCCCCGTCCCGGCCGATCCGGACCCGGTGGAGCGCTTCGGCATCGTCATCGATCACGCGCGCCTGGCGATCGCGTGGGAGAGCGACGAGGAGAAGGCGATGGTGGAGTTCCGCAAGCACCTGGGGTGGTACACCAAGGGGCTGCCGAACGGGCGTCTCCTTCGCCAGGAGCTCTTCGCCGTCACGCGCATCGAAGAGGCGGAGCGGCTCCTGGAAGGCTACCTGCAGCAGACGCAGGAGGTCGCGGCGTGACGCCGGAGCGCCTGCGCGCGCTCCTGGACGAGGTCGCGCGAGGGGAGACGGCGCCGGACGTCGCGGAGCAGCGGCTGCGCTGGACTCCGGCCGAGGAGCTTGGCTTCGCCACGGTGGACCATCACCGCGCGCTGCGCCACGGCTTCCCGGAGGTGATCTTCGGGGCGGGGAAGACCCCCGACCAGCTCGCCGGCATCGCGGAGCGCATCGCCGTGCGCGGAGACGGGCTGCTGGCGACGCGCGTGAGCCCCGAGGGCGCCGAGCGGCTGGCCAGAGTGCTCCCGGGCGTGGAGCTCAACGAGCTCGGACGCACCGCGTACCTGCCGCCCGCGATCTCGTCGCCACGCCGCACGCGCGGCCCCGTGCTGATCGTGACGGCCGGCACGAGCGACCTCCCCGTGGCCGAAGAGGCGGCGGACACCCTCCGCGCCTTCGGCAGCCCGGTGGAGCGGCTGACCGACGTGGGCGTCGCGGGGCTGCACCGCATCCTCTCCGCCGGCGAGGTCCTGCAGCGCGCCGCCGTCGTCATCGTCATCGCGGGGATGGAAGGCGCGCTTCCCTCCGTGGTCGGCGGGCTGGTGTCCGCGCCGGTGATCGCGGTGCCGACGAGCGTGGGCTATGGCGCCGCGTTCGGCGGGCTGGCCGCGCTGCTGGGGATGCTCAACTCCTGCGCGTCCGGCGTCACCGTGGTGAACATCGACAACGGGTTCGGCGCGGCGGTCGCGGCCGCGCGCATCAACCTCCTGACCTCGTCCTGACGATCTCCAGCTCTTCCCGCGCTCCGGTGCCGATCCTCGTGGCGGGCGTGGCCTACCTGGCCGCGCTCCTCGCTCCGCGCTGGCTTCCGGAATGGGGCGCGTGGGCCGCCGTGCCCGTGCTGGCCGGGATCGCGGCATGGGCGTACACGCGTGTGTCCCGCGCATTCGCCGTCCTCGCCGCCTGGCCCGCGATCCACCTCCTGCTGCTCGCCACGGGCTCCCTCACCTCGCCGCTGATCGCGCTGGCGGGCGTCTGGGCGTACCTCCTGCTGCGCGAACGGGAGGAGTGGACGCGCCCCGCGGCCGCCGTCGCCGCGCTCCTGGTGCCGCTCGTGGCGTGGCTGTTCGGGGGAACGGTGGCGTGGATGGATCTCCTTCGCCACGCGCTGGTGATGGGTGCAGGCGCGGCGCTCGCGCTCGTCTCCATCCCCGCGCGCCGCGCTTCCACGGACCCCGAGGCGCCCGCCCGCAAGGCGGCGCGCACCGAGGCCGCCGTGTCCGACGCGGAGCTGACGGAGGCGGCGATGGAGCTGGTGCGCCGCGCCACCGACGCGCAGGAGGCCGCGCTCTGGAAGATGGACGCCGACGAAGGCACCGCCCAGCTCCGCGCCCGCGCCGCTCCCGACGGCCTCGCCGAGCCCGAGCCGCGCGTCTCGCTGGAGGGGCATCCCTTCCGCTGGGCGATCGATGAGCAGATGCCCGTCCACCTCCAGCGCGGCCGCCGCGACCTGCCTTCGCCCTGGGCCGCGGAGATGCTCCTCGTTCCCGTGGAGCTCCCGCTCGGCGTCCTGGCGCTCGCCTATCCGGGCGTCGTCCCCCCTGGCGCAGAGGCGACCGCGCTCGCGGCGGCGAAGCACCTCTCCGCCCTCGTCTCGCTCCTGCGCATGCGGGCCGACTCGTCGCGCTCGGAGGCGCGCACGGCCGCGCTGCGTACCGCCGTCTTGGCGCTCCCGGGAGAGCTGGAGCTGGAGCCGTTCGCGCGGCAGCTGGCCGAAGCGGTGCGCGCCGGATTGGGTGCCGAGGGGGCCGCCGTGGCGCTGGCTCCCGGCGTGAGCAGTCCGTTCGGCCGCATCCTGCACATCGCGGCGGAGACGGGCCGCGCCCCCCGCGCCGCCGCCGAGTTCGGGGACGGGGACTCGCGGGTGGCGCTCAGCATCAAGCACGGCGTGGACCTGTCATACCGCGACCTGCGCGGCGAGAGCGAGCTGCTGCCGCTCCTGGCGCCGGGCGAGATGTGGGTGTCTCCGCCGCGCTCCGCCGCCGTCATCCCCCTGGTGGCGGACGGGGAGCCGCTGGGCGCGGTCGCCGCGTGGCACCCTGACCCGGCGCGCTTCGGGCCCAAGGAGATGGAGCTGCTGCGCGACCTGCGCTCCATCGCGCCTCCTCCGCTGCGAGGGGGGCTGAAGCTGGACCGGGTGGAGCAGCTCGCCGCCACCGACTCGCTCACCGGCCTGCCGAACCGCTCCACATTCGAGAGCCGCGCCTCCACCGCGGCGGCGTACTTCGACCGCTACGCGCGTCCCTTCAGCATGCTGATGCTGGACGTGGACTTCTTCAAGAAGTTCAACGACACGCACGGTCACGAGGTCGGCGACCGCGTCCTGAAGCACGTCGCCGACCTGCTGCGCGCCGGCGTGCGCGACGTGGACCTTCCCGCGCGCCTCGGCGGCGAGGAGTTCGTGGTGCTGATGCCGGAGACGTCGCTGAAGCAGGCGGGTGACGCCGCCGAGCGCATCCGCCGCAGCATCGAGGCGCGCCCGCTGATCTTCGGAGGCCAGCCGCTGCGCATCACGGCCTCCGTGGGCGTGGCCGCCTGCCCCGAGTGCACCCCCGCCGCGGCTGACCTCCTGAAGCTGGCAGACGAGGCCCTGTACCGCGCCAAGGCCGGCGGCCGCAACCGCGTGATGCTGGCGCCCAAGGCGGGGCGCGCGCCGGAAGTGGAGATCTGAAGGACGGGGCCAGTTGGGCCCCCTCCCCCGCTCGTCACCTCGCGGCCCCTCCCCCAAAACTGCCTGGGGGAGGGGCGGTGGCGGGCGTTGGTGCGGGGTGGCCGGGGTTCGGGGCGAGGCAGGGCACGGGCAGCCTCGTGGGGCGGCCCCTACGATGGTCGGGTTGCGGTGCGGGTGTCGGGGTGAGGCGGGCGGTGGGCAGACACGCAGGTCTGCCCCTACGGGATCGGGGCGCGGGGCGGGCGGCGCACAGGGGCGAGGCACGGGCGCGATGAATCGCGCCCCTACGGGATCTGTGCGAGGCGAGCGGAGTTCTCCCCCTCACCCGCCCTGCGCCCCCGCAGGCGGGGGAGGGGGCCGGGGGGAGGGGGCCCTCCGCGCGGCACAAAACCCGCCGGAGCAACCCAGGCCCCCTCTCTCGATGACAGGAGGGCGGAGCCCTCTCCTGTTATCGGGAGAGGGGGCAGCGAGGAACGAGCGGGGGTGAGGGCCCTCCCCCGTAACCCCATACCCCGCAACGGGATTGACACCCTCCGCCATCCCGGTTAGATTACGTGCGTTGACAATTCGGGTCTGGGGATGACTGGCTTCGACGTGTGTGGTGAAGCCATGGCTGCGTGCCGAGGTCTCCGAGTGCCTCGTTAAATAAGCGGTAAAACCTGTAACTGCGAACGATAACTTCGCCCTGGCTGCGTAAGTAGAGTTCCCCTCGGGGAAATCCTTACCGCCCTTCTGCTGATCAGACCCGCTTGAGCCGGGTCAGCAGTTGTCGCAAATTCAAGCTGGCTTGCCTGAGCGTCGTGGTAGGGTAAGCGAGATCGCACGACTGGTCTGGGATGGGCCTTCCACTGGCCGATGACCGGGCGAGGAGAAAAGAACAGTGGAATACGCACGTAGAAGTCGTGGGGGATCTGCAGGCGGACCCGGGTTCGATTCCCGGCATCTCCACTGAAAATCAGTAGCACGAAGGCCCGGAATTCCTTGTGGATTCTGGGCCTTCGTCGTTTGTTTTCTCCTCCCAGCCCCTAGCACAACCTGGCCCATGTTTGCACTGAACAACTCCGGACGCGTGACCAGGCGGGCGGCGATGGCCGCGGCCATGAGTCTGACGCTCGCCTGCGCGGGCGGGACAACCGGTTCCCCGACTCCGCAGCGGGGGTCGCTCGATGCGCCGGAGCGCTTCAGCATCCTGTTTCGTCCGAACGGATCGCACTCCAGCGACGTCGTGGCCGCGCCGATCCAGCAGGTTTGGCAGCTTCTGCCGGAGGCGTACCGCGTGATCGGCTTTCCCGGCAGGCCCGCCTCGGCAGGGGGAGGGGAGCAGCTTTTCGCAACGCCCCACATGGAGATCAGCGGCCCGATGTATCCCGGGGAACGAACCTCCGATTACATCGACTGCGGAGTGTCGCCGACGACGGGAAATCGTTCGGACGAGTACCTGGTCACCTTTGTGATCATCACGCGCCTCGAACCCGCCGCGCAGGGCGGAACGCGCATCATGACCCTCATCGACGGCCCTGCCCG
>DASVVI010001015.1:0-21195 GCA_036386635.1 Longimicrobium sp. | reverse complement strand
GGACAAGCCGTTCCTGATGCCGGTGGAGGACGTGTTCTCCATCACCGGGCGCGGGACGGTGGCGACGGGGCGCATCGAGCGCGGGATCATCAAGGTGGGCGAGACGGTGGACCTGGTGGGGATGAACTCCGCCAAGTCGACGACGGTCACCGGGGTGGAGATGTTCCGCAAGCTGCTGGACGAGGGACAGGCGGGCGACAACGTCGGCCTTCTCCTTCGCGGTGTGGCCAAGGACGACATCCAGCGCGGGATGGTGCTGGCGAAGCCCAAGACCATCACGCCGCACACGACGTTCAAGGCCGAGGTGTACGTGCTGACCAAGGAAGAGGGCGGGCGCCACACGCCGTTCTTCAACGGGTACCGCCCGCAGTTCTACTTCCGCACGACGGACGTGACCGGCTCGGCCGCGCTTCCCGAGGGCGTGGAGATGGTGATGCCGGGCGACAACGTGCAGATGGTGGTGGAGCTGATCACGCCGATCGCCATGGAGAAGGAGCTGCGCTTCGCCATCCGCGAGGGCGGCCGCACCGTGGGCGCCGGCGTCGTCACCGAGATCGTAGAGTAGCATCGGTTGGCGGAGGCGCGGGGGGAATCGTCCCCTCGCGCCCCGGCAGTCGTTCCAGCCAAAACGTCAACCGACGCACGAGGGATACATGGCAGGGAAGATCCGTATCCGGCTGAAGGGCTTCGATCACGCGGTGATCGACCAGACCACGGCCGACATCGTACGCACGGCGGAGAAGACGGGCGCCACCATCAGCGGCCCCATCCCCCTCCCCACGCGCATCCAGCGGTGGACCGTGCTCCGGTCGCCGCACGTGGACAAGAAGAGCCGCGAGCAGTTCGAGCTGAAGACCCACAAGCGCGTCATCGACATCCTCGACTCGCGCCCGCAGACCGTCGACGCCCTCACCAAGCTGGATCTTCCGGCCGGTGTGGACGTCGAGATCAAGGTCGACTGAGGGAGGCGGAGAAATGTCAGGAATCATCGGACGCAAGCTGGGGATGACCCAGATCTTCGACGAAGCGGGTACCGTGGTGCCCGTGACCGTCATCCAGGCCGGCCCCTGCCCCGTGGTGCAGGTGCGGACCGCCGAGCGCGACGGCTACAGCGCGGTTCAGCTCGGCTTCGGCGCGCAAAAGGACGTGCGCGTGAACAACGCGGAGAAGGGGCACGCCACCAAGGCCGGCCTCGAGGCCGCCCCGGCGGTGCTCAAGGAGTTCCGCTTCGAGGAGAACGCTCCCGAAGTGGGCGGCACCGTGACGGTGGAAGGGTTCGAGCGCGGCGGCCGCGTCAAGGTGACCGGCGTCACCAAGGGCCGCGGCTTCCAGGGCGTGGTCAAGCGCCACGGCTTCGGCGGCGGGCGCGCCTCGCACGGCGCCACGCGCGTGCACCGCGCCCCCGGCTCCATCGGCGCGGGCACCAACCCGTCGCGCGTCATCAAGGGGAAGCGCATGCCCGGCCACATGGGCGACGCGCAGCAGACGGTTCGCAACCTCCTGGTGGCCAAGATCGACGCAGAGCGCAACCTGCTTTACGTGCGCGGCGCGGTGCCGGGCCCCGTGAACGGCGTCGTTTTCATCCAGAAGCAGTAGGGGGCCCGAGATCATGCTTTCCGCACGCTTTTTCAACGCCGCCGGCGAGCCGGGCGAGTCGGTACAGCTTCCTGAGGAGCTGTTCGACGGCATCGTGCACGAGGCCGCGCTGCACCAGACGATCAAGGCGTTCCTGGCCAACCAGCGCCAGGGCAACGCAGCGACCAAGACCCGCGCGCACGTGAGCGGGGGCAAGCGCAAGCCGTGGCGCCAGAAGGGCACCGGCCGCGCGCGCCAGGGCTCCATCCGCGCTCCGCACTGGCGGGGCGGCGGTGTGGTGTTCGGGCCGCACCCGCGCTCGTACCGCCAGGACATCCCCAAGAAGGTGAAGGCCCTCGCGCGCCGCTCCGCGTTCAACCAGCGGGCGCTCAACGAGGAGATCACCGTCATCGCCAGCCTGGCGATGGAGGCTCCCAAGACCAAGCGGGTCGCGGAGCTGCTGGGGAAGATGGGAGTGGCCGGCGCCAAGCGCGTGCTGGTGCTTACCAACGGAAGCCAGGAGACGGTGTACCGCTCGGTCCGCAACATCCCGAACGTGGAAGTGATGCCCTTTGCGCAGGCCTCGGCCTACGACGTGCTGCGCGCGCGCCAGCTGGTGATCGAGGCGTCCGCGCTGGACGCGGTCCGCAGCAGCACCGAAGAGGTGGCCCATGCGTAACATCAACGAAGTCATCGTCCGCCCGATCATCACGGAGAAGTCGCACGACCTCCTGGACCGGCTGGGCGCGTACTCCTTCGTGGTAGACAAGGCGGCGAACAAGATCGAGATCGCCAAGGCGGTGGAGACGCTGTTCAACGTCAAGGTGGCGAACGTCCGCACCATGAACTACGCCGGCAAGCAGAAGCGCATGGGGCGGTTCATCGGCAAGAAGGTCAACTGGAAGAAGGCGGTCGTCACGCTTCAGGCCGGCGACAGCATCGAGCTCTTCGAAGGAGTGTAAGGCGATGCCGACCAAGCAGTTCAAGCCGGTGACCGCCGGCACGCGGTTCCGCTCCATCAGCGACTTCAACGAGGTGACCCACACGGGCCGCCCGGAGAAGAAGCTGACCGAGAAGATCCACAGCACGGGTGGCCGCAACCACCACGGGCGCGTGACCAGCCGCTTCAAGGGTGGCGGCCACAAGAAGGTGTACCGGGTGATCGACTTCAAGCGCAACAAGGTGGGGGCTCCGGCCACCGTCACGCGCATCGAGTACGATCCCAACCGTACCGCCAACATCGCCCTGATCGAGTTCCAGGACGGCGAGCGCCGCTACATCCTGGCCGCGCGCGGCCTCAAGGTGGGCGACACGGTGGTGAGCGGCTCCGGCAGCGACATCCGCACCGGGAACGCGCTGCCGCTCTCCGAGATCCCGCTGGGCACCATGGTGCACAACGTGGAGCTCCGCGCCGGCAAGGGCGGCCAGATGGCCCGCTCGGCCGGGGCCGGGGTGCAGATCGCGGCCAAGGAGGGCGACTACGTGACCCTCCGCATGCCCTCCACCGAGATGCGCATGGTCCGCAAGGAGTGCATGGCGACCATCGGGCAGGTGGGCAACGTCGACCACGAGAAGCAGTCGATCGGCAAGGCCGGCGCCAACCGCTGGCGGGGCAAGCGCCCGCACGTGCGCGGCGTGGCCATGAACCCGGTGGACCACCCGATGGGCGGCGGTGAAGGGAAGACCTCCGGCGGGCGCCCGCCCGTGACCCCGTGGGGCAAGAAGGAAGGGGTGAAGACCCGGAAGGTGAAGAAGGCCAGCAGCAAGCTGATCGTCCGCGGCCGCAAGCGGGGCCGGGCGACGAAGTAACAACGCAGTCCTGAGTCCTAAGTCCTGGGTGCAGAGTAGACGGCGCAGTCAGGACGTAGGACTTAGGACTCAGTACTGTTCCGTTCGCGTCCACCACTGGCTCCTCACGTGTGCCGGAGCGAAGTGGACTCCAACCCCGGGCGAATCCGACCCCGGGAGAGACGAAGAGCGAGAGACCGAATGCCGAGAAGCCTCAAGAAGGGGCCGTTCGTCCAGGACTCCCTGCTTGCCAAGATCCGCCAGATGAACGAGCGGAACGAGCGGCGGGTGGTCAAGACGTGGTCCCGTGCCAGCACCATCACTCCCGAGTTCGTCGGCCACACGCTGGCCGTGCACAACGGAAACAAGTTCATCCCCGTGTACCTGACCGAGCAGATGGTCGGGCACAAGCTCGGCGAGTTCGCGCCCACGCGCACTTTCCGCGGCCACGGCGGCAAGCTGGTCGACAAGCGCGCGAAGGCGCGTTAACCGATGCGAAAGGAGACTGACACGATGCAGGCTCGTGCCATCGCCCGCGGCGTCGGGATGTCGCCGCGCAAGATGCGGCTGGTCCTGGACCTGATCCGCGGCCGCGGCGTAAACGAAGCGTACGCCATCCTCAAGTTCTCGAAGAAGGGCGCCACGCGCCCCATCGAGAAGACCCTCCGCTCCGCCGTGGCCAACGCCACGCAGAAGGCCGACGAGGCGAAGGTCTTCCTCGACGCCGACGAGCTGGTGGTCCGCGAGGCGTACGTAAACGAGGGTCCGCGGCTGAAGCGGTTCTCGCCCCGCGCCATGGGCCGGGCGACGCCGATCATCAAGCGGACCAGCCACGTCACCATCATCGTCGACCGCAAGGAGTAGCCGTGGGACAGAAGACGCATCCGAGGGGATTCCGCCTGGGCATCGTAGCCCCGTGGAAGTCCCGCTGGTACGCCGAGCGCAACTTCCCCGCGCTTCTCGTGGAAGACGAGACGATCCGGAAGTACCTGAACCAGCGCCTTGGGCACGCCTCGATCAGCGAGATCGAGATCGAGCGCAAGCCGGGGAAGGTCGTCGTGACCGTGCACACCGCCCGTCCGGGCGTGGTGATCGGCAAGGGCGGCTCCGAGGTCGACAAGCTGCGCGACGAGCTGGGCCGCCTTTCGGGCGGCAGCGAAGTGGCGATCAACGTGGAGGAGGTGAAGCGCCCCGAGGTGGACGCGCAGCTCATCGCCGACTCGATCGCCCACCAGATCGTGCAGCGCGTGTCGTTCCGCCGCGCCATGAAGCGCGCCGTGCAGAACGCCATGCGCTCCGGCGCCGAGGGGATCAAGGTGCAGGTGGCCGGCCGCCTCAACGGCGCCGAGATCGCCCGTACCGAGATGTACAAGGAGGGGCGCATTCCGCTCCAGACGCTGCGCGCCGACATCGACTACGCACAGTCGACCGCCCGCACCACCTACGGCACCATCGGGGTGAAGGTGTGGGTGTTCAAGGGCGAGGTGGTGGAGAGCCGCCGCACCGGGCGCACCTATTCCACGGACGCCTGAGCCGAAGGGGATTGAACGATGCTTGCTCCCAAGAGAGTTAAGTTCAGAAAGCAGATGAAGGGCCGCATGCGTGGCAAGGCCACGCGCGGCAATTACGTGGCGTTCGGCGAGTACGGGCTGCAGGCCCTGGAGCCGGGCTGGATCACCAACCGGACCATCGAGGCCGCCCGTATCGCCATGACGCGCCACATCAAGCGCGGCGGCAAGGTGTGGATCCGGATCTTCCCGGACAAGTCCATCACCAAGAAGCCCCTCGAAGTGCGCATGGGCAAGGGCAAGGGCAACCCCGAGGCGTGGGTGGCCGTGGTGAAGCCGGGCCGCATCATGTTCGAGCTGGAAGGGGTCGCGCCCGAGGTGGCGAAGCGCGCCATGCAGCTGGCCGCGGCCAAGCTGCCGGTGAAGAGCAAGTTCATCGTCCGCGAGCGCTCCGGCCAGGAAGCCGCGGCGGCCGCTACCGCCGAGGGAGGTGCCGCGTGAAGACGTCCGACATCCGCGAGCTGACGGACCAGGAGATCGCCGACCGGATCACGCAGCTGCAGGAGGAGCGGTTCCGGCTGCGCTTCCGCGCCGCGACGCAGCAGCTGGAGAACCCGATGGTGCTCCGCACCATCCGCAACGACATCGCGCAGCTCAAGACCGTGCAGCGCGAGCGTGAACTGCAGACCGCGAAGGCCAGCTGATGAACGCCGAGAACCAGAACGCCGCCGCCGCGCAGGGGCAGGACGAGCGCGGCCGCCGCAAGACGCGCGTGGGCGTCGTCGTCTCCGACAAGAGCGACAAGACCGTGGTGGTGAAGGTGGAGCGCCGCTTCGCCCACCCGCTGTACGGCAAGCAGGTGACGCGCACCAAGAAGTACCACGCGCACGACGAGGGGAACGAGTACCACGTCGGCGACACGGTCCGGATCACCGAGACGCGCCCGCTCAGCAAGCTGAAGCGTTGGCGCGTGTCGGAGCTGATCGAGCGGGCCCGCTAACCTCGGCGGCTCTTCCCCGCCGGCCTTAGGCGCCGGCGGGATGGCCCACGGATCACAGGAAACGAACCCATGCTGCAGCAGGAATCGATCATCCGCATCGCCGACAACTCGGGCGCCAAGCGCGCCCTGGTGATCCGCGTGCTGGGTGGAAGCAAGCGCCGCTACGCCTCCATCGGCGACCGCGTGATCGTGGCCGTCAAGGACGCGCTCCCGGACGGCACGGTGAAGAAGGGCGACGTGGCCACGGCGGTCATCGTGCGCACCACCAGCAACGTGCGGCGCAAGGACGGCTCGTACATCCGCTTCGACGAGAACGCGGCCGTCATCATCAACGACGCGGGCGAGCCCCGCGCCACCCGCATCTTCGGGCCGGTCGCCCGCGAGCTGCGCGACAAGCGCTACATGAAGATCGTCTCGCTGGCCCCGGAGGTGATCTGATGGCCAAGATGAAGATCCGCCGCGGCGACCGCGTCAAGGTGATCGCGGGGAACCACAAGGACCAGGAAGGCGTGGTCCTGCGCGTGGAGCCCGAGAAGAACCGCGTGGTCATCCAGGGCGTGAACATGCGCAAGCGGCACATGAAGCCCTCGCAGGCCTCGCCGGAAGGCGGGATCGTGCAGTTCGAGGCGCCGGTGCACGTGTCGAACGTGATGCTGCTGGACCCCACCACGGGCGAGCCCACGCGGGTGCGCACGGTGATGGGTGAAGACGGAAAGCGCCAGCGCGTCTCGGTGCGCTCGGGGAACGCGATTCCGCGGGTGCTGGACTGACGGACGGGGAAGTCCTAAGTCCTAAGTGCTAAGTGCTAAGTATCCGCGGTTCAGCACTTAGCACTTAGCACTTGGCACTTAGCACTTCAAGCGGATCCATCAGGTTTCTGGTACTTTGAAATGACTTGCCCGGGGGCCGCGCGCACATGGCGCGCAGGTCCCCGCGCGTGACCGCCCCCCCGGGCCCCCTGCGGGCCGCGTGGGGATACGGAGCGAACTGAAATGTCGACGACCGAAAACGGCGCCGCCGCGCGCCAGAAGCCGCGCCTGCAGCGCTACTACGAAGAGACGGCGCGCCCCAAGCTCCGCCAGGACCTGGGGCTCACCAACGTGATGCAGCTTCCGACGCTCGAGAAGATCGTCATCAACGTCGGGCTGGGCGAGGCGCCCAAGAACCCCAAGCTGCTGGACGCGGTGGTAGCCGAGCTGGGCCAGATCACCGGCCAGAAGGCGGTGGTGACCAAGGCCAAGAAGGCGATCTCCAACTTCGCCCTGCGCGAGGGCTCGCCCATCGGCGCGGCGGTCACGCTGCGGCGCGAGCGGATGTGGGAGTTCCTGGACCGGCTGATCAACGTGGCGATGCCGCGAATCCGCGACTTCCGCGGCGTGTCTACCCGCTCCTTCGACGGGCGCGGCAACTACACGCTGGGCGTGAAGGAGCAGCTGATCTTTCCGGAGATCAACTACGACAAGGTGGACAAGATCCACGGGATGGACATCACCATCGTGACGTCCACCAACCGCGACGACCTGGCGCTGGCGCTGCTGCGCGAGCTGGGCGTGCCGTTCCGGGGCGAGACTCCCGTTCAGGTAAACGCCGGGTAGCAACGCGGTGAAGAGTGCCTAGTGCTCAGTGCCTAGTGCCAAGTGCTGGATTCCGTTATCTTTGCGGATTCCGGGCGCCGCGCTGGTCCACTGGGCACTGAGCACTTGGCACTGGGGACTAGGCACTGGGCACTGTTGTCCAGCGCAATCGCAACAACTCTAGGCACGGTCCATGGCACGCAAGGCCCTGATCGAACGGAACAACGGCAAGCAGAAGTTCGCGGTACGCCACCGCAACCGGTGCAACCGGTGCGGGCGCCCGCGCGCTGTGCTGCGGAAGTTCGGGCTCTGCCGCATCTGCTTCCGGCAGATGGCGCTGGCCGGGGAGATCCCCGGGGTGCGCAAGGCGAGCTGGTAATCCGCGGCGCCGTGCGCCCCGCGTGCCCCGCCCGGGAACAACCCGCGGCGAGGGCGCACGGAGCCAAGGCGCCGTACCCTTCATAACTTCCTACGAGTCCGGCCACCGACGCGCCGGATACTATAGGAGAATCGGGCGATGATGACCGACCCCATCGCCGACATGCTCACTCGTATCCGCAATGCGGGTATGGCGCGCCAGCGCCGCGTGGACATGCCGGTGTCGAAGCTGAAGACGGAGATCGCGCGGCTCCTCAAGGACAACGCGTACATCCACGACTACAAGCTGCTGGACGACGGCAAGCATGGTGTGCTTCGGCTTTACCTGAAGTACTACCAGGAGCAGCCGATCATCCGGGAGCTCAAGCGCGTCTCCAAGCCGGGGCTGCGCCGCTACGTGGGCGCGGAAGAGATTCCGCGGGTGCGCAACGGGCTGGGGATGGCCGTGCTCTCCACCTCGCGCGGGGTGATGACCGACCGCGAGGCCCGCGCCGCCAAGATCGGCGGCGAGCTCCTCGCCATCGTCTACTAACCGCGAGAGGAGCCAAGATGTCGCGAATCGGAAGAAGGCCGATCGCCATCCCCAGCGGGGTGGACGTTACGATCGACGGGCAGCACGTGCGCGTGAAGGGTCCCAAGGGCGAGCTCGCCCGCACGCTCCACCGCGAGGTGATCGTGCGCCGCGAGGAGGAGAACATCCTGGTGGAGCGCCCCTCGGACGCGCCCACCCACCGCGCCCTGCACGGCCTCAGCCGCACGCTGGTGGCCAACATGGTGGAGGGCGTCACCACCGGCTTCACCAAGACGCTGGAGATCGTGGGCGTGGGCTACCGCGCGGAGACCAAGCCCTTCGGGCTGACGCTGGCGCTGGGCTACTCGCACCCGATCGACTACAAGGCGCCGGAGGGGATCACCCTGCGCGCCGTTAACCCCACCACCGTCGAGATCTCCGGGAGCAACAAGGAAGTCGTCGGCCAGGTGGCGGCCGAGATCCGCTCCCTTCGTCCCCCCGAGCCGTACAAGGGGAAGGGCGTGAAGTACCAGGGCGAGGTGATCCGCCGTAAGGCCGGGAAGGCGGGCGGCAAGTAAGCCGCCCCCGTCCCAACGTTTAGGCGAATCATCGCATAGTCAACCAACAGGAACGGAACGATGGCGAAGAGACTGCGCATCAAGTCGCGCCGGGACCGCCGCGAGCGGCGTCACCGCCGCGTACGCGCCAAGGTCAACGGCACGCAGCAGCGGCCGCGGCTGGTGGTGTACCGGTCGCTCAACAACGTCGAGGGGCAGGTGGTGGACGACGTGGCGGGAAGGACCCTGGTGGGCCTTTCCACACTCAGCTCCGACCTCCGCGCCCAGCGCGCCGAGCAGACCAAGACCGAGCAGAGCCGGGCCGCGGGCCGCGCGCTCGCCGAGCGCGCCAAGGAGATGGGGATCACCCAGGTGGTCTTCGATCGCGGCGGCTACCTGTACCACGGCCGCGTCAAGGCCTTTGCCGAGGGCGCCCGCGAGGGCGGCCTCGAGTTCTGAGGGAGATCTCAATGGCTGAGCAGCAGAACAGGACCGGCGGCGCCCCGGGTGGCGGCGGCGGTGGCGGCGGGCGCGGGCGTGGCGGCGGTGCCCCGGGCGGCGGCTTCGGCGGCGGTGCCGGCGGCGGCCGTGGCCGCGGCGGCGGCGCTCCGGGCGGCGGCTTCGGCGGCGGCGGCGGCGGGCGTGGCGGGCCGGGCGGCGACGACCGCGGCGCGCGCGGCCAGGGCGGCGACCGCCGCGGCGGGCGCGACGGCGGCCGTGGCGGGCGCGACCAGGCCCGCGAGAGCGAGTTCAAGGAGAACGTGATCCACATCAACCGCGTCGCCAAGGTGGTGAAGGGCGGCCGGCGCTTCTCCTTCACCGCGCTGGTGGCCGTGGGCGACCAGGCGGGCAAGGTGGGGATCGGCACCGGCAAGGCGAACGAGGTTTCGGAGGCGGTGCGCAAGGCGATCGACTCGGCCCGCCGCGCCATGGTGCGCGTGCCGGTGCTGGCCGGCACCCTGCCGCACGACATCATCGGCGAGCATGGCGCCGGGCGCGTCCTCCTTCGCCCCGCGGCCCCGGGCACCGGCGTGATCGCCGGCGGCGCGGTACGCGCGGTGCTGGAGTGCGTGGGGGTGCACGACATCCTCACCAAGTCGCTGGGGAGCAACAACCCCTTCAACATGGTGCACGCCACCATGGACGCCCTCACGCACCTCACCACGCGCGAGCAGATCGCGCTGGAGCGCGGCGTGACGGTGGAGTCGCTGGGAGGCGCCCGTGGCTAAGATCCTCATCAAGCAGGTCAAGAGCGGCGTAGGCGCGCCGAGCAAGCACCGCGCGACGCTGCAGGCGCTGGGGCTCAAGCACCAGCGCAGCGTCGTCCAGGACGACAACTCCGCGATCCGCGGCATGATCTTCCAGGTCCGCCACCTCGTAGAGGTGAGCGAGGCCCCCGAAGGGCAGGTGACCAATGGCTGACCTCAGCAACCTGCGGGCGCCGGAAGGCTCGCACCGCGACACCAAGCGCCTGGGGCGCGGCCCCGGCAGCGGCCAGGGCAAGACGGCCGGCAAGGGGCACAAGGGCTCCATGGCCCGCGCCGGCCACTCGGGCCCCGGCGGCGGCAAGCCCGGCTTCGAGGGCGGCCAGATGCCGCTCCACCGCCGGCTTCCCAAGCGCGGCTTCACCCCGCTCAACCGGGTGGAGTACCAGGTGGTGAACCTGTACCAGCTGGAGAAGCTGGAAGAGGGCTCCGACGTGACGCCCGAGACGCTGCACGCGGCCGGGCTGGTGGGCCACCCGCGGCGCCCGGTGAAGGTGCTGGGCACGGGTGACCTCACCCGCAAGCTCAACATCTCGGCGCACCGCTTCAGCCAGAGCGCCCGTCAGAAGATCGAGGGGCTCGGCGGCACCGTCCAGGAGATCGCCTGATCATGTCGAATCCCGTCGCGAACCTTTTCCGGATTCCGGAGCTGAAGGAGAAGATCCTCTTCACGCTCATCTGCCTGGCGGTGTACCGCACGGGCGCGCACGTCACGGCTCCGGGGATCGACGTCAACGCCCTCGCGGCGTACGTCGGGCAGCTCCAGGGGACCGCGTTCGGGATCTACGACATGTTCGTCGGGGGCGGGCTCTCGCGCGCCACGGTGTTCGCCCTCGGCATCATGCCGTATATCTCGGCCAGCATCATGTTCCAGCTGCTGGCCACCGTAGTGCCCTCCGTTGAGAAGATGCAGAAGGAGGGTGAAGAGGGGCGCAAGAAGCTTACGCAGTACACCCGCTACGCCACCGTGGTGCTGGCGACGTTCCAGGCCTACGGCTACGCCGTGTTCGTGGAGTCGGTGCCGGGCGGCGTGGTGTACCCGGGGTGGGGCTTCCGCCTGTCGATGATCCTGACGCTCGTCACGGGCGCCGTGTTCATCATGTGGCTGGGCGAGCAGATCACCGAGCGGGGGATCGGCAACGGGATGAGCCTGATGATCTTCTTCTCGATCGTCGAGGGGATCCCGTCGGCGCTGTACGAGACGGGGCGGCTGGTGAGCCTGGGCCAGGTGCGCCCGGTGGCGATCATCGTGCTGGTGGCGCTGATGCTGGCCACCATCTCGGCGACGGTGGCGCTCACCATGGCGCAGCGCAAGATCCCGGTGCAGATCCCGCAGAAGGTGATGGGGCGCGGGCGCATCCGGCAGGGGCAGCAGTCGTTCATCCCCCTGCGGCTGAACATGGCCGGCGTGATGCCGATCATCTTCGCCCAGTCGATCATGATCGTGCCGGCCACGATGGCGCAGTTCTGGCCGAACGTGGGGCCGATGCGCGCGGTGGCGGACATCTTCGCCGTCAACACGTGGCCGTACCACCTGGCGTTCGCGCTGCTGATCATCTTCTTCACGTACTTCTACACCGCGATCATCTACAACCCGGTGGACATCGCGGAGAACCTGAAGAAGCAGGGCGCGTTCGTGCCGGGGATCAAGCCGGGCGCCAACACGGCCAAGTACATCGACCGGGTGATGACGCGCATTTCGCTTCCGGGCGCGCTCTTTCTGGCCGCCATCGCCATCATCCCGGCGGTGATCCTGCACTCGCTGGGCGTGTCGGGCCTCAACCGCGTGCTGGGCGGTACGGGCCTCCTGATCGTGGTGGGCGTGGCGCTGGACACGGTGCAGCAGATGCAGCAGCACCTCCTGCTCCGCCGCTACGACGGCTTCATGAAGAAGGGGCGCGTCAAGTTCCGCGGACGGCAGCAGCGGTTTATCTGAACTGCAGTCCTAAGTGCTAAGTCCTAAGTCCTGAACTGCAGCGACGCACTCAGGACTTGGGACTTAGCACTTAGCACTTAGCACTTAGCACTTGGCACTACTTTCACTCCGGTATCATGGACCTGATCCTCCTCGGCGCCCCGGGTGCCGGCAAAGGTACCCAGGGCGCGCTGCTCGCCGAGCGGATGAGCGTGCCCAAGATCGCCACCGGCGACATGCTGCGCGAGGCGCTCCGCCAGGGCACCACGCTGGGGCAGGAGGCCAAGCGCTACATGGACGCCGGCGAGCTGGTGCCGGACTCGGTGGTGCTGGGGCTGGTGCGCGAGGCGCTCACCAGGCCCGAGGCGAAGACGGGGGCCATCTTCGACGGCTACCCGCGCAACGTGGCGCAGGGTGAGTCGCTGGCCGGGCTGCTGGACGAGATCGGGCGCCGCATCGACGCGGTGATCTACATCGACGTCCCCGAAGAGGTGATCGTGCGCCGCATGAGCGGGCGCCGCACCGATCCGGAGACGGGCGCGGTGTACCACCTGGAGCACGCGCCGCCCCCGCCCGAGATCGCCGGGCGGCTGGTGCAGCGGCCGGACGACCAGGAGGAGACGGTGCGCAACCGCCTGGCCATCTACCGCCAGACCACGGCGCCGCTGGTGGCCTTCTACGAGAGCGCGGGCGTGCCAGTGCACCACGTGGACGGCACCCGGCAGATCGAGCAGGTGCAGGGCGAGATCATGGAGCTGCTGGGGCGGTGATCCACCTCAAGACGGCGTCCGAGATCGACGCGATCGCCCGCGGCGGGGCGGTGCTGGCGGC
Organism: Longimicrobium sp.; assembly: GCA_036386635.1. GTDB lineage: Bacteria > Gemmatimonadota > Gemmatimonadetes > Longimicrobiales > Longimicrobiaceae > Longimicrobium. Next base: position 8,293 of record DASVVI010001015.1, on the reverse strand, counting down.
GCTGTACCGGGAGCTCCCCTCGAAGTTGGAGCCGGGGGTGACCACGGCCGACCTGGACCGCTGGGCCGAGGGGTTCATCCGCGGCCACGCGGGGGCCGAGCCGGCGTTCAAGGGGCTGTACGGCTTCCCCGCGACGCTGTGCATCTCGGTGAACCACGAGGTGGTGCACGGCATCCCCTCGGTGCGCCGCAAGCTGGTGGAGGGCGACCTGGTGTCGGTGGACTGCGGCGTCAAGCTGGACGGCTTCTACGCCGACGCCGCCGTCACGCTCCCCGTGGGCGAGCCCGCGCCGGAGGCGAAGCAGCTGGTGGAGCTCACCCGCGACGCCCTCTACAAGGGGATCGCGGAAGCCCGCCCGGGAAACCGGCTGGGCGACGTGGGAGCCGCCATCCAGGAGGTGGCGGACCGCCAGGGGTACGGCGTGGTTCGCGAGCTGGTGGGGCACGGCCTTGGCCGCAGCCCGCACGAGGAGCCGCAGGTTCCCAACTTCGGGAAGCGCGGCAAGGGGATGAAGCTGGTGGAGGGGCTGGTGATCGCCATCGAGCCCATGTTCAACCTGGGCACCGCCGGCGTCCGCACCCTCCCCGACCGCTGGACCGTGGTGACCGCCGACCGCAAGGTGTCTGCCCACTGGGAGCACACGGTGGCGGTGACGGCGGAGGGGCCGAGGATACTGACGGCGTAGGTACCCCGGGTTGCCAAATACGCGAAGTTCGCCTATTTTACCAGGCTACAGTTCAAACCGTACCAGAGAGGCGACGATGAAGGTCCGCGCGAGCGTCAAGCCCATCTGCGAGCACTGCAAAGTGATCCGCCGGCGTGGGGTTGTCCGCGTCATCTGCAAGAAGAACCCGCGCCACAAGCAGCGGCAGGGTTAACCAGCACACGGCTCAGGAGGCAGAGTGGCCCGTATTGCCGGCGTCGATCTTCCCCGCGAGAAGCGGGCTGAGATCGGCCTCACGTACATTTTCGGGATCGGCCGCACCTTGTCGAAGAGGATTCTCGGCGAGGCGGGGGTCAACCCGGACACGCGCGTCCACGCCCTCAGCGAGGACGACGTCAACCGGATCCGCCGCGTCATCGACGCGACGTACCGGGTGGAAGGCGCGCTGCGCTCCGAGATCTCGCGCAACATCAAGCGCCTGATGGACATCGGCTCGTACCGCGGCCTGCGCCACCGCCGCGGGCTGCCCGTCCGCGGCCAGCGCACGCACACCAACGCGCGCACCAAGAAGGGGCCCCGCCGCGCCATCGCGGGGAAGAAGAAGCCCGGCAAGAAGTAAGGCGGGCTCTGATCGGGGGGTGCCCACGCGCCCCCTGATGATCACGCCGCCGGGCGGGTGCCCGGCGGCGAAGTACCGGAATCGCGGTAGGCCGCGAAACTACTGGAGAGTCGAAAAAGCATGGCAAAGCCGAAGACGGCGGGGCGCCCCAAGGCCAAGCGCAACGTCGAAGCGGAAGGAGTCGCCCACGTCAAGGCGACGTTCAACAACACCCTCGTCACCATCTCCGACATGGCGGGCAACTCCGTCGTGTGGGGGAGCGCCGGCAAGGCGGGGTTCAAGGGCTCCAAGAAGAGCACGCCGTTCGCCGCCACCGTGGCCGCCGAGCAGGCCGCCCGCGAGGCGCTGTCGCTGGGGATGAAGCGCGTGCACGTGCGCGTGCAGGGCCCCGGCAGCGGCCGCGAGTCCGCCATCCAGGCGCTCGCCGCCAGCGGGCTGGGCATCCGGTCGATCCGCGACGTCACGCCGATTCCGCACAACGGCTGCCGTCCGCCCAAGAAGCGCCGCGTGTAAAGCAGGAAACTGGGAACGGGGAACAGCAAGCAGGGAGAACCGGGGCGATTCCCCATTCCCCATTCCCCATTCCCCGCAGTTCCAGGGCGTAAACCTCCGCGACCGTAGGGGGGACGAAGCCCCGCGCAAGCACACACCTAAACACGGTTGACCATGGCTCGTTACACCGGGCCTTCGTGCCGGCTTTGCCGCCGCGAAGGGCAGAAGCTGTTCCTCAAGGGCACCAAGTGCTTCACCGAGAAGTGCCCGGTGGAGCGCCGCCCGTACGCCCCCGGCCAGCACGGCCAGACGGGCGGCGGGCGCCGCAAGAAGGCCTCCGAGTACGCGCACCAGCTTCGCGAGAAGCAGAAGGTGAAGCGCATCTACGGCGTGGCCGAGCGTCCGTTCCGCAACCTGTTCGAGAAGGCCGCCCACGCCAAGGGCGTCACGGGCGAGAACCTCCTCGTGGGGCTCGAGAGCCGGCTGGACAACATCCTCTACCGGATGGGCTTCGCGTCCACCCGCAAGGAAGCCCGCCAGCTCATCACCCACGGGCACGTGCAGGTGAACGGCCACAAGCTGGACATCGCCTCCGCCCAGGTGCATCCGGGCGACGAGGTGCGGATCGCTCCCAAGAGCAAGGACATCCTGCCGGTGCAGGCGTCGCTCGCCGCCAAGACCAAGCCGAACACGGTGAACTGGCTGGCGGTGGACGAGGGCTCGCGCACCGGGCGCATGGTGTCGCGCCCCACCCGCGCGGAGATCCCGCTCGCGGTGCAGGAGCAGCTCATCGTCGAGCTCTACAGCAAGTAATCGCGCGAGGGAGACCCGCGGCGGCACGTGTGTGCCGCGGCGGGTCTTCCCGGCTTCCTATCCATACTGGGAGGGAAAACGAGTGGAACTCGATCTTAGCGGCCTGCAGATGCCCAATCTGCCAGAGCTTCCGCGGGAAGGGCAGATCGTGCTTCGCCCGCTGGAGCGCGGCTTCGGGCACACGATGGGCAACACCATGCGGCGCATCCTGCTGTCGAGCCTGCGCGGCTCGGCGGTGTGGGCGTTCCGGGCGGACGGGGTGCTCCACGAGCACCAGACGATCGCCGGGGTGGTGGAAGACGTCCACCAGGTGATCCGCAACCTGAAGGCGCTGGTCCTGCGCATGGCGGAAGACACGGACGAGGCGGTGCTGGAGCTGCGTGCCACGCAGGCCGGCGCGGTGACGGCGCGAGCCATCACCCCGCACCCGTCGGTGGAGGTCATCAACCTGGACCACCACATCCTCGAGCTGCAGGACGACCGCGACCTGCGCATCGAGCTGTTCGTGAACCAGGGGCGCGGCTTCGTGCTCGCCGAGCTCCACCCCATTCCGCGCGGCATGCCGGCGGCCCTGGTGCGGGTGGACGCGGTGTACAACCCGGTGACGCGCGCCAACTTCGTGGTCGAGGAGACGCGCGTGGGCCAGCGCACCGACTTCGACCGCCTGGTGCTCGAAGTGGAGACCAACGGGGCGATCGACGTGCGGAGCGCGGTGCAGTACGCGGCGCGCCTGGCCATCGAGCACCTGGCCTTCCTGGCCGGGGGCACGCCCGAGTGGCGGATGGACCGCAGCTGGGGCGAGGGTTCGGGGATGGGCGCGGCGGTTCCCGCCGGGCGCTCGCCGGTGCCGGGGAAGCTGCAGGAGCTCCTCAACCGCCCCATCGAAGACCTTACCGAGCTCTCCGTGCGCAGCCGCAACTCGCTGCAGAAGGAGAACATCCACACGGTCAAGGACCTGGTGCAGCGCAGCGAGCAGCAGATGCTGGCGATCGACAACTTCGGCAAGAAGTCGCTCCAGGAGATCAGCGACTTCCTGGCCGGCCACGGGCTGCGCTTCGGGCAGGAGCTGGACCAGTCCGACGACGGCACGCTGATGTGGGTCGTCCGCGACCTTAACGGCGGCGACGCCACCGACACGAACCGGGCCGGCGCCGACGGCACCGAGCAAGGATGAGGGCGCTATGAGACACGGAAGCAAGGGGAAGCAGCTCGGGCGTACGGCGGAGCACCGTACGGCGACGCTGCGGAACATGGCGACGAGCCTGTTCCGCCACGGCCGCATCCAGACGACGACGGCCAAGGCGAAGGAGCTGCGTCCGTTCGCGGAGCGGCTGATCACGCTCGCGCGGCGGGGCGACCTGCACTCGATCCGCATGGCGGGCCGGCAGATACAGGACCGCGAGGTGCTGTCGCAGCTGTTCAAGGAGATCGGTCCGCGTTTCGCGGAGCGCAACGGTGGCTACACCCGCGTGCTCAAGACCGGCTTCCGCCAGGGCGACGGCGCCGAGACCGCGCTGATCGAGCTGGTCGACCGCGGCTAAGCGGTTCCGTTCCAAAAGAAGAAGCCCCGGTGCTGCTCGCAGCGTCCGGGGCTTCTTCTTGTTCCCCAACAGCAGGGCTCACGCAAAGACGCGAAGACGCCAAGAAAACCACAGAAAAAACCTTTTGCAGTTCTCTCTGTGGCTCTGTGTGAGACGCTGTTGCTTTTCCTTTGCGTCTTCGCGTCTTTGCGTGAGGCTGCTGTTGTGGTTAAACGAAACGGCCGCACACCGGGGTGTGCGGCCGCTTCGAGTTGTTACGCGAACGGCTCAGCCCGCCTTGCGGATCTTGCCGGCGGAGATGCACGCGGTGCAGACACGCACGCGCTTGTTGCCGTTCTCCGTCACGATGCGAGCGGGCTGGAGGTTCGGCCGCCAGACACGCTTGGTCTTGTTGTTCGCGTGGCTGACGTTGTTCCCGCTGCGCGGGCCCTTCCCGCAGACGGCACAGAAAGCCATCGGAGTCTCCTGATGCGTACGTAATTCCGGATGTGGCACAAGCTGGTCAATGTAAGCCCTCCACCCCTTCCGGTCAAGCGGGGGCGCGTTGACACCCCACACCCGGCGGGGTAAATTCCGCGCTTCCCTGGCCCGGCTAGCCGGGCTATCGAATTCCACGTACTCCGCTTATGAAAACCGCGCTCATCACGGGCATCACCGGCCAGGACGGCTCCTATCTCGCCGAGCTGCTCCTGGAAAAGGGATATAAGGTCTTCGGGCTCGTCCGCCGCAGCTCCACCGTCACCTTCGAGCGGATCCAGCACATCCAGGACCGCATCGAGTTCCTCTCCGGCGACCTGACCGACCAGAACTCGCTCTACTACGCGCTGGAGCAGTCGCGGCCGGACGAGGTGTACAACCTGGCCGCGCAGTCGTTCGTGCAGACTTCGTGGACACAGCCCGTGCTCACCGGCGACGTCACCGCGCTGGGCGTTACGCGCATGCTGGAGGCGATCCGCATCTTCGACCGCAAGATCCGCTTCTACCAGGCGTCGTCCAGCGAGATGTTCGGCAAGGTGCAGGAAGTGCCGCAGGTGGAAAGCACCCCGTTCTATCCGCGCTCGCCGTACGGCGTGGCCAAGGTGTACGGGCACTGGGCCACCGTCAACTACCGCGAGAGCTACGACATCTTCGCGGTCAGCGGCATCCTGTTCAACCACGAGTCGCCGCGGCGCGGGCTGGAGTTCGTGACGCGCAAGGTGACCGACGCGGCCGCCCGCATCAAGCACGGCCTGGACGACAAGCTGCGCCTGGGGAACCTGGACGCCCGGCGCGACTGGGGCTTCGCCGGCGACTACGTGAAGGCGATGTGGCTGATGCTGCAGCAGGACGAGCCGCGCGACTACGTGGTGGCCACCGGCGAGACGTACTCGGTGCAGGACCTGGTCTCCACCGCCTTCGAGCACGCGGGGCTGGACTGGCGCGAGCACGTGGTGCTGGACGAGCGCTTCGTGCGCCCCGCCGAGGTCGACCTGCTCATCGGCAGCCCCGCCAAGGCGAAGGCGGAGATGGGGTGGGAGCCGGAGGTCGGGTTCCGCCAGCTCGTGACGATGATGGTGGACGCGGACCTGGAGCGGCTGGCGCGCCGGTGAGGGCGCTGGTCACGGGGGCGGGCGGATTCGTGGGGAGCTATCTCGTCCGCTCGCTGGTGGCGGACGGGGTGGAGGTGTTCGCGGGTTCGCTGGAAGGCACGCCCCCGTCCGGTGACCCGGCGGGGGCGCGCTGGCTTGCGCTGGACGTGACCGACCCCGCCTCCATCGCCGCCGCGGTCGCCGAGGCGCGTCCGGAGGCTGTCTTCCACCTGGCGGGGCAGGCCAGCGTCGCCAACTCCTTTGGGGACCCCGTTGGGACGTGGGACGCCAACGCCACCGGCACGCTGCGGCTGGTGGAGGCGCTCGCCGAGGGGACCCGGATGGTGCTCGCCGGCTCGGCCGAGGTGTACGGAGTGGTTCCAGAGGCGGAGCAGCCGATCAACGAGGCGCGGCCGCTGCGCCCCGCCAACCCGTACGCCGCATCCAAGGCCGCGGCGGAGATGGCGTGCGTGGGGGTGGCCGCCGTGCGCGGGGTGGAGGCGGTGGTGGCGCGCTCCTTCAACCACACGGGGCCCGGGCACGACCCGCGCTTCGCCCTGCCGAGCTGGGCGCACCAGATCGCCGCCATCCGCGCAGGCCGGGCGGAGCCGGTGCTGCGCGTGGGGAACCTGGAGGCGCGGCGCGACCTGCTGGACGTGCGCGACGTGGTGCGAGCCTACCGCCGCCTTGCCGAGTCTGGGGTCCCCGCCACCGCCTACAACGTCTGCTCCGGCGCGGCGTCGTCGATGCGCGAGGTGCTGGACGCGCTGGTGGAGATCTCCGGCGCGGATGTGCGGGTGGAGGTGGACCCCGAGCGCGTGCGGCCCGTGGACGTCCCCCTGCTGCTGGGCGACGGATCGCGGCTGCGGGCGCTGGGCTGGACGCCGGAGATCCCCCTGCGCCGTACCCTGGCCGACCTTCTCGCCGCGGAAGACGAGCGCGCGGGGACGGCGCGGTGACGGGCACCGTCTACCTGGTGGGGGCCGGGCCGGGCGACCCGGGGCTGCTCACGCTGCGCGCCGCCGAGCTGCTGGCGCGCGCGGACGTGCTGGTGTACGACGCGCTCGTGTCGCCCGCCATCGTGGAGCGCGCCGCCCGCGCCGAGCGCGTGTACGTGGGGAAGCGTGGGGGCGAGCACACGCGCACGCAGGAGCAGATCAACCAGCTTCTGGTGGAGCTGGCGGGGCGCCACCGCACGGTCGTCCGCCTCAAGGGGGGCGACCCGTTCGTCTTCGGGCGGGGCGGGGAGGAGGGGCTGGTGCTGCGCGCGGCCGGGGTGCCGTTCGAGGTGGTGCCGGGGATCACCTCCGGCGTGGCGGGTCCCGCGTACGCCGGCATCCCGGTTACGCACCGGGGCGTCGCCGCGTCGGTGGCGCTGGTGACGGGGCACGAGGACCCCACCAAGGACGACACGGACCTGGACTGGGCGCACCTGGCCCGCGGCGTGGGGACGCTGGTCTTCTACATGGGCGTGGGGAAGATGGCGGACAACTTTGCTCGCCTGATGGAGGGCGGACGCTCTCCCGACACCCCCGCCGCCGCCGTGGAGTGGGGGACGTACCCCCGCCAGCGCACCGTGAGCGGGACTCTCGCCACCCTCCCGGCGCTGGTGCGCGAGGCGGGGATCGGCGCGCCTTCGGTGGTGGTGGTGGGCGAGGTGGTGGCGCTGCGCGACGAGCTGGCGTGGTTCGACCGCCGTCCGCTCTCCGGCCGCCGCATCGTGGTGACGAGGGCGCGCGCGCAGGCCAGCGACTTCGCTGCCGAGCTGGAGGCGCTGGGCGCGGAGGTGATCCAGTTCCCCACCATCCGCATCGAGGCCGTGCCGGACGTGGATGCGCTGCAGCGGGCCGCGGCCGGGGTGGCGGAGTTCGACTGGGTCGTCTTCACCAGCGCCAACGGAGTGGAGCACTTCTGGGGTGCACTGGAGCACCAGGGGCTCGACTCGCGCGCGCTGGGCGGCGTCCGCGTGTGCGCGCTCGGCCCCGCGACGGCAGGCGAGCTGGCGCGCCACGGCGTGCGCGCGGACCTGGTGCCGGAGGAGTACGTGGCCGAGGCGACGGTGGAGGCGCTCGCCGCCGCCGTCGATCTGCGCGGCGCCCGCATCCTGCTGCCGCGGGCCGAGGTGGCGCGCGCGGTGCTCCCCGACTCGCTCCGGGAGCGCGGCGCGGAGGTGGTGGAGGTCGCGGCCTACCGCACCGTGCAGGACGGCGCCGGCGCGGACGAGGTCAAGCGCCGCATCGCCGCGGGCCAGGTGGACCTGGTGACGTTTACCGCCAGCTCCACGGTGCACAACTTCGCGGACCTCGTCGGGGCGGACACCGGTGGTGCGGCGGTGGCATCCATCGGCCCCATCACCTCCGGCACCCTGCGCGAGCTCGGCATGCGTGTGGACGTGGAGGCGGCCGAGTACACGATTCCCGGGCTCCTGTCCGCGATACGCGGGTTCTGGTCGTGATCCTGGGACTGAAATGATCTCACGCAGAGGCGCAGAGACGCAGGAGAGAACGGCAACTGCATGGCTCACACAGAGACACAGAGCCACAGAGAGAACAACAAGAGGTTTTCTCTGTGGCTTGCAGTTCCCTCTGTGTCCTCT
>DASVVI010001014.1:0-6537 GCA_036386635.1 Longimicrobium sp. | reverse complement strand
ATGCAGCCCGACGAGCACCGTGGCCTTTTTCGGCCCCCATTCGTCGAGCGACCTCTCGTAGATGTCGCGTGCGGTGTCCAGAAGGAGGGAAGGATCCGGAGCGTGGGCGGCGGTCTGCATTGGGCACCGTGTGTAAGTCCTACGGATGCGGGAGGCGCGACCCGCGAAGGCCATCATCGGAAGCAATGCGCATCAGGTGTCCGCGCGACGGCGGAGAAAGAGCGCATTTCTGTCAATGGAGAGAGGCGAGCTGATCCGTGCGCCGCGTGAACGGCACGTTGCCGAACAGGGCGGTCGCACGGTGGAGCGGCGGGTCCTAACCCCGGCGCCGATCGTGGGTTGGGAAATCTGGCTTGGAAGGGTTTCCTGAATGTAACCCGCCATCTATCGACAAACAAGTAGCGCGTCCGCCCGGGGGCGCGCCCACTGTCTGCCCGCAACCGCGGGCTCCTTGCCGGCCGGGGCGAAACAGCCTTCCCCCCGGCCGCGAGGACCTGCTAGGATGTGGCTTTCAACAAGCCCGCCCCGGCCACCGGCCGCATGCACGCCGGCACGCGGGGCTCGGTGCCCAGCGCCGCCTCGATCTCCGCGACGCCGGCGGAGGCGGAGCCCAGCGGGCGCGCGGCGCGCAGCACGTCCAGCGCCACGGCGTACCACAGCACCGGCCCGCGCCCGCGCCCCGCGCGCAGAAAGGGGGCGGCGCCCTCCAGGAAGGCGCGTGGATCGCCAGCGAGGGCGGCGGACTTCAGCGAGATCCAGCCCCACCCGTCCGCCGCCGGCCCGCCCGCGGCGTGCGCCACGCCGGCCAGGGGAGCGAGCAGCTCCCTGGCCTCCGCGTCCGGCACGGAGGCCAGCACTTCGGCCACGGTGGCGGTCACGACGCCGGTGAAGCCGCGTGCGTCCGCCGCGTCCATCGGGGGGGTGGGGCGGTCGAGCGCGGGCAGGCGGGGCCCCGTGGACGCCCCGGCGAGGTGCGCCAGGATGCCCGTGCCCAGCGTCATCGCCTCGCGCCACGCGCCCCGGCGCGCCTCCACCCGCATCAGGTTGTGCAGCAGGTGGATGCGCCGCCCCGTGGTGAACCGGCTCTCCCCCCACGCGTCCGCCAGCCGATCGGTGGCTTCGATGGCCAGCGTCATCCGCGCGCTCGCGTCCGCGAAGTCGCCCCGCCGGTACGACAGGTACGACTCCGCCGCCTGCTGAAGGGTGTCCGCCGCCGCCCGCCCCAGGGGCGACAGGCCGGACGCCGAGAGGAGGAACCGGGACATCTTCATCGCCCCTTCCGCCTCCTTCTGTTCCCCCGCGCGCGACATGGCCAGGGCGCGGTCGCGTACTCCACTCACCCGGGTGAGGGCCAGCCGGTCGGGCTGGGGGAGGTTCCCGTACACGTAGCCCAGGAGCTGCTCGTTGATCTGCGCGTCGGTGAGCCCGGCCGGGGCGGAGGATCCCTGCGCTACGCGCCCCTCCGCGAACGCCTCCACGGCCCGGGCAAGGAGCGCCCGTGTGTCAGGCCTGTCCTTGCCGGGTCTGTGGAGCGTCGCCAGGGGCCGGGCGGCCGTTGATTGGATGGTCACGTCGGTGTCCTCCGATGCGGGTGGGCGCGGCGCGCCTCGATGGAAGCGCCGCCAGCGAGAAGGCCAGGTACGACTTGGCCTCGGGTGGCGAGTGGGGCCGGAACGAGAGCTTCAGGTGGCTCACCCAGCGCGACTGTAGCTCGCCGGGACGGGCGCGGTGGGCCCCCGGCCAGCGGAGGAGCGCCGCCGCCTTTCCGGGGTCGGCGAGCCCGGCGCCAGCCAGCGCGTTCAACAGGGCTCGGTCGCGAAGCCCGCCGCGAAGCTGCGGCCGGGGCTCCAGCCGGAAGTCGAGCCCCAGCACCGGAAGCACCCCGCCGGGGCCGACGTCCAGGTGGAGCATCATGGGGCCGGCGAAGCCCGCGAGGCCGGGGCTCGCGGCCACTTCCGCGGCGGATCCCGGCCAGCCGAAGCGCGCCAGGAGCCCGGGGAGCCGGGCGGGATCGTGGAAGATGAAGCAGAGCCGCACCGAGGACTCCCCTCGCGGGAGCATGACTCCCACCTGGCCCAGCCCTGCCCACGGCGGCGCGGCGGCCAGCACCCGCCCCAGCCGGCACGCGAGCGGACCCGCGGGCGGAGTGCCCAGCAGCTCGCCGGCGGCCTCGAGCACGGCGCCGGCGGGGTCGCCGCCCGCCCCGAGCTGAAGGAAGACGCCCGGGACGCGCCGGCCGGGGACCTCGTGGATGTCGTGCTCCAGCCAGAGCCCCGTGCCCGCCCGCCCCGCGGCGCCCTGGCCGCGCGCCATGCGCCGCGCCAGCCGCCCGATCCCCGCCCAGAGCGGGTCGTGCTCCCCCTCCGCCACCTCCGTGAGCGCCGCCGGGGCCACCCTGAGCGCCAGGTCCACGCGGGGCGCCCCGCGGGCGAGGCGGCACTCCAGCCAGAGCGAGCTCGCGTGCGCCGCGGGGATCCCGCCCGCCACCGCCCGGAGGCGGTCGCGGGCCGCGGCGCCCGCGAGCTCCGGCGCCAGGTGTCCCTCGGCGCGGGCCAGGAGCTCCGCGCAGCTCTCCGGGTGCACCTCGATCCGCTAGCGGAAGGAGAGCACGGAGGGGAGCGTCTCCGGGTGGGTGAGCCGGAGAAGCTGGTAGCCGATCCCGGACAGCCCCTGGAAGAAGGCGGGAGCCACTCGCGCATCGGGAAGCTCGCGCGAGATCTGGTAGGTGCGGGCGGCGCGGGCACGCGCCACCACCTCGCCGGCGAGCGCGAGCGCCCGTTCCGGCCGCCCCGCGGCGAACAGGAGCTCCGCCCGGCCGAGGTGGCCGCAGCAGGGGTGGTCCGTCGCCGCGCCGATCTCCCACTCCGCCGCCGTCCGCAGCACCGCGGCCGAGGGCTCCGCGCCGTACGTCACGCGCCCCAATGCGACACCCACCGCGCCGTTGCACCACGTCTGCGACCACGAGAAGGCGGCGGTGCCGGCCGGCTGGGCGGCGGCGCCCGCGGGCTGGCGCTCCGCCACGGACTCCTCGAAGCGGAAACCTTCTTCCGCGGCGGCGGCGATCTCCTCGCGCCCGGTGGCGGCGGCGAGCCTCAGCAGAGCCGTCGCGATCCCGCCGGCTCCGTGCGCGAAGCCCGTGGTGAACCCGGCCCCCCCCGGGCTCCATACGCGACGCCCCGTTCGTGGCTCCACTCGGGCGGCGCCGGCCAGGCGGGCGCCACAGGCGGCGGCCAGCTCCAGCAGCCAGGCGTCGCCCGTGAGGTCGTGCAGCGAAAGGAGGGCGAGCGCGGCGCCCGCGGAGCCCCCCAGCACTTCGAGCACGGGGTCGGAGGCGATGGCCTCCAGGGTGATCGCCCGCGCGGCGAGCCGCGCGTCGTCGGTCCAGGTGGCGTCGCCGGTGAGGCGGCCCATCTGCCCCATCACGTACACCGTGCCGCCCATCCCCAGCCCGGCGCCCAGGCCGGTGCGGGCGGCCAGCAGGGCACGCTGCCGCGGGTCGCGGAGCGCGCGGCGCAGCGGCAGGAGCGCTTCGGCCGCGAGCGCCGCGTGGCCGGTGCCCGCCACCGCGTCCAGCGCGCCCAGGAAGAGCGCCACTCCCGCGCGGCCGTCGAAGAGGCGGTCGTCGATGATGCCGAGGGCGCCGGGTGACGCGGTGTTCGCGCCGTCCCTGCCGATCCAGGAAGGGCTCCCGTCCGGCGCGCGCACCACCAGCGACTCCAGCGCCCGCGCGATCTGCCCCGCCTCCGCCAGCGCCATCGCCCGGTCCAGCGGCGCGGGCGCCGCCTCCGCCGCACGCGTGGCGGGGGGGCATTCGGCGAGCGCGTAGATGAAGCGTACGAGCGTGGATTGGCGATGGCACTCCGCCGCGTCCATCCGCGCGATCCGCTCGCGCACCGCCTGGTACGGCGATACGGGGCAGAAGCTCCCGACCGGGTCCCCGCGCGAGTCGTGCAGCGCGGTGCCGTCCGTGAAGCACCAGAAGTAGGGGAAGTCCAGCTCTTCGAGGTCGCGCTGCTCCGCCGCGAAGGCCGCCCAGTAGGGGAGGCGTACCTCCAGGGCAAGCGCGCCGGAGCGCAGGCGCTCCAGCTGGATGCCGCGCTCCACGCCGTCGTGCAGGTAGCGGGGGTGAAGGCTGGCCCGCAGCGCCGAGTCGTAGATGCGCGTGTCCCGCAGCAGCACGCGCACCCGCTGGCCACGGAAGGAGGTGAGCGGCCCGGCGGGAGAGGCCAGCGCCTCGCGGTGGGCGGAGATGAACGCGTAGCAGCGCTCGAAGCCGCGTACCAGGTCGTCCACGTGTCCCGCGGGGGAGACCGGCTCGCCGTGCAGCATGGGGACGTTCACGGGGGACGCGCTGGGCCGCCTGCGCTCTTCGCGCCTCATCTGGTCCGTGTTCACGAAGGCCCATCCCCGCTCCACCACCGTGGCCGAGCCCGCCAGGCCGAGCCCTCCGGGCTGCAGCCGCGTGATGTCGGCTCCCACCTGCCAGAACGGAAGCAGCGCGGTGCCCAGCACGCTGGGGGCCGCGGGCGAAAGGCGCACGGCGGGATCGAAGACACCCCCGTTCTCGGCGCCCTGCACCGGCGTTCCCAGCATCAGCGTCTCGAGGTCGATGGGCACGGGATACGCGCCCGCCGCGATCATGTTCTCCGCGTGAAGGTCCCCCGCGCCGAGCAGGTAGGCGAGGCAGAGGAGAGAGCCCGCGCGCTCGTAGTAGTCGCGCACCTCCTCCGCGGAGGCCAGCGGTTCCGCGCGGACGAACTCCACCCATCCGTACTCGCCGCGATCCAGCACCCGCAGGATGCGCTGGTCGGGGGCCAGGCCTCCCTCGCGCAGCCACTCCAGGAGCCCGTAGAAGGCGATGTCCACTTTCATGGAGCGTGGCTTGTACATCACCTCCAGCCCGGACGCGAACCCCACGGCCGCCACGGTGCGCCCCGCGCAGTGCGTCTCGCCGCGCGCGGTGCGCAGGGACACGATCCGCCCCGGCTCGCCTCCGCCAAAGCGCCCGGCGAGCGCCGCGGCGTCCGCGCGCGCTCGCGCCACGAGCTCCGCGGAGGTGCTCACCCACAGCACCGCGCGCACGGCCAGCAGGCGCGCGAGCACGGGGTAGGCGGCTACGAGCGGCCGAAGCCGGGCGGCGCGCAGCGACTCCACGAAACCCAGGTACACGCGGGGCCGCGGCGCACCGAACGAGATCGCCCGCCCGCCGGCGCGGGCCAGCGCCACCGAGAAGTCCACCTGCAGCGCCTGGTTCGCGGCGGCCGACAGCTCACGCAGCAGCGCCCGCTCCAGCGCGGCGCGCGCCGCAGGCGCCAGCACGTCCCCGGCTCCCGGCGCGGCATCCGCCAGGCGGCGCCGGGCGGCGTGGAGGAAGGGGAGCACCACTTCCTCGAACGGGATGGGGTCGGCGGGATCGATGGCCGGGTCCGCGTCCGTGGGCTCGTGGGCGGCCGCGTCACACGCCTCCTCCAGGAGCAGCGACCACTCGGCTGCCTCGATCTCCGCCTCCGCGAGGTACAGCCCCTCCCGCAGCCGCCCCTCGTCGAGGCCGTCCCACCGCAGCCGCCGCGCGAAGCGGTCCGGCCCGCCGCGATCCAGCGCCGTTCGCCAGCGCTCCAGCGCCTCGCCGGCCCGCTGCTCGTCGCCGGGCCCGCCCCCGGGAGCGTCCGCCATGCGGAGCAGGCGCTCACGAAGCGTGAGCGCCGGGGCACCCGCGGCGGAAATCGGCGAGAGATGGCCGGTCATGATGTCGATGCGGGGCAGAGAGGTGCGTTCGCTTCGGAGACGGTCTCCGGGCGTACTACCGGCGCAACGCTTCCGGGGCACCCGCTGACGGGGCCCCGGAAGAGAGTGCGGAAGGAGCCGGCCACCCTGACCGGCCCTTCCCGGGCGCTTACTGCTCGCCGCTCATCTCGTCGTTGGTGAAGCCCACGCTGATGTTCGTGATGCAGCACGCGGTGCACCAGCAGGTGGTGACGCAGATGGCGCCGCCGGCGACCGCCTCGAGCTCGGCGTCCGAGAGCACGTCCACGTCCATGAAGTCGGGAAGGACGACCACCGCGTCGTAACCCGCCTCCTTCTCGATGAACTTCACGTTGATGGGGCGCGGCAGCGTCGCGAGCGGCACGCCGATGACTTCCTCGAGGGCGCCCTCGGGATCGCTGACGAGGCGTTCGCGGAAGGCGCGATCCGTGGAGGAACGGGTGAGGACCTCGGTGTAGATGGAGTCGTCGTCGTCGCGGATGATCTTGTTGGACATGTGCGTGCTCCTGGGGAGGGGTTGTGTTGGGGGGAGTATTCCCGATCTTCGCCGGGATCGGGTATCGTCATGGGCAATGGGCATACCAAACATGACGCTTGATGCAACCCCTTTGTTTATATGGGTTTGGACATTGGGACCCTCCGCGATGCACCCGGAAAGTCGAGTCCCAGCTCTATCGGGTGGAGCAGGCGTACTACCGGCAACCAATTTCCACATTGCACGGGGCGCCACGCGGATTTCCACCCGGGTCCCCGCCGCGCGACGGCGGGGACCCG
>DASVVI010001013.1:0-9147 GCA_036386635.1 Longimicrobium sp. | reverse complement strand
TTCTCGTGGGACGTGATCGCGGACCGGCTGGCTGCGTTGTACACTGCTGTCAAAGATGTAGGATCTGTAAGCCCGTGACAGTCGTTACGGTTCGAACGGTTTCAACGGGTGATACGAGTGTGAACGGGTGGATGTGAGATGATGACCCCTCGTTCTGCACAGCTCTAACGAGTATGCAGGAAAAGCCCCGAGCACGCACGAGCGCTCGGGGCAGAGGGTGTTTGGGTGGATCTCAGGTCGATCGTGGACGCCTACACGGCCTCCAGCATCGCGGCCACGACCGGTTCCACCGCGCTTTGTCTCAGAGCCGCTCCAGGCGGATGTCGTCGATGAAGTTGCCGTAGTCGTCTCCGCCGAGATGCTGGAAGGTCAGGTTCCCGCTCTCGCGGCTCTTCACGCGGAACGTCCGCACGTACGTGTTCAGCGGCGCGAAGCTCGAGAGCGTGATCGTCTCCGTGTACACCGTTCCCACCGTGACGATCACCGTGTTGGGCAGCTGGTTCGAGCGGGGAGTGCCCGACATCTTGAACTCGAGCCGGTAATTCCCGGGCTTGAGGTCGAAGGCCGTCCTGGAGCGCAACGTGCCGGCGGCTCGCGTGGTGCCGTCGAGATCCAGGTACAGCCCCTGGGTCTTGGGCAGGAAGTCATCGTAGGGATAGGTCCCTACCAGGTCCACGGTGCCGGCGACGACGGTCCACTGCGCGAAGCCCGTGTAGTTCAGCTTGTACAGCCCGCCGTTCTCCGAGTTGAAGTTCTCCGTCAGGAGCACCTCCGGCGGGGCGGAGTCCGAGGGGGACTTGCACGCGGCGAAGGGAAGGGCGACACACAACGCGAGCAGGCCTGTGCGTATGGACATCGTACCTCCAGGAGGACCAGGTTCAGGCGAAAACGGGTAAGAAGTTGCGCGTTTTTGGCAGGATTTGCAAAAGCGGGGCCCACCTTCCCCGACGGGCCTCCTGCCGCGGTGGAGAGGGCCCGCGGGCCCGGCACCCCGTCTGCCGCGGCGGGATGTAGCGGGGGCGGCGCGGGGAGCGTTATCTTTGGCGTTTGCGCGCACGCGTGCGGCACTCCCGCACCCAGCGGAACGCCGGCTCTTGCCACATCCCTACCCTGCCCCGGAGAGCGCTTTGGCGACGTCACGAGCGAACGTGAGCCGCACGGACACGTCGCGGATCGAGCCCCGCTACCTCGCCGCGCTGGAGGCGGAGCGCGCCGGGTGGTGGAGCTCGGAGAACTTCGACACGTGGAAGAACCTGTACGTCAGCGAGTACGCCCGCGGCTTCTACGTGGCGGACACCCTGCGCACGTACCTTCCCGGGTTCGACCTCTCGGGCGCACGGGTGCTGGACATCGGCTGCGGCGACGCGGGCGTGCTGATCGCCATCGCGGAGCAGGGCGCGCGCACGGCGGGGATCGAGCTGGACGAGAAGAGCCTGGAGCGCGGCCGGCTGCGCGCGCAGGAGCACGGCGTGGAGGTGGAGCTGCGCTCCGGCGTGGCCGAGGCCCTGCCCTGGGGCGACGCCACCTTCGACCTGGTGATCCTGGACAACGTGCTGGAGCACGTGCGCGACCGCGAAAAGACGCTGGCCGAGATCCGGCGCGTGCTGCGGCCGGGCGGCTTCCTCTACATGGTCACGCCCAAGCCGTTCTCGCTCTACTCGCTGTGGAACGACCCGCACTACGACCTCGCCGGGCTCGTGCTTCTCCCCCGCAAGGCGCAGATCTGGTACTTCGAAAAGGTGCGCGGCGGCGGCGAAGGGACGTACGACGTGGAGGTGATCCCCACGCGCTGGCGGATCAAGCGCCTGCTGCGGGCGGCGGGGCTCACCCCCGTGGTGCCGCCGCGCGAGCTGTGGGTGCACTACCTCCGCAACCGCATCGCGCGGCCAGAGGAGGTGCGGCCCGGCCTAAAGCGGCGGCTCTCGTCGTACTTCTCCAGGCGGAGCTGGCCCTTTCGGAACCCCGCCATGCGCTGGTTCTGGGACGTGTCGATCGGCTCCAACTTCTTCATCGCCCGCCGGGACCCGTGACGCTGCGCGTCCTCCACTTCATCTACGACGACCCCGCCAACCCCTGGGTCGCCGGCGGGGGCGCGGTGCGCGTCACGGAGCTCTACCGCCGGCTGGGCGCGCGCGTGGACGCGACGGTGGTGACCGGCAACTACCCCGGCGCCGCCGGCGGGGTGCGGGACGGCGTGCGGTACCTGCACCTGGGCGCGACGGGCCCGTACGCCCTCAGCCGCCTTACCTACGCGCGCGCCGCCAACGCGCTCCTGCGCTCGCAGGCGTACGACGCCGCGGTGTTCGACTTCTCCACGTACACGCCCATCTTCATGCCCGCCGGCCGGCCGGTGGGGATCACGGTGCACCACCTGAGCGGCCCCACGGCGCGCCAGCGGTGGGGCCGGGTGCTGGCGCCGGGGATCGCGGCGCTGGAGCGGTCGATGATCCGCCGCGCCACCCGGCTGAGCGCGACGTCGACCGCCACCTACCAGCTGCTGCGCGAGATCGCGCCCGGCATCCCCATCGACCTGGTGTACGCCGGCGTACCCGACGAGCTGTTCGAGCTGCCGCGCCGCCCGGAAGACTTCCTCCTCTACTTCGGCCGCCTGGACGTCTTCCAGAAGGGGCTCGACACCCTGCTGGAAGCGTTCGCCGAGCTGCGCCGCGCGCGTCCCTCGCTCGAGCTGCGGATGGCGGGGCGCGGCAAGGACGCGGAGCGGGTGCGGGCGATGGCGCGCGAGTTGGGGATCGCGGAGGGCGTGCGCCTCATGGGTGCCGTCAGCGAGGCGGAGCGGCAGGCGCTCTTCGCGGGCGCGGCCGTGCAGCTGATGCCCTCGCGCTTCGAGGGGTTCGGGATGGTGGCCGCCGAGGCGATGGCGGCGGGCGTCCCCCTGGTGGCCGCGGCCGCCGGCTCGCTCCCCGAAGTGGTGGGCGACGGCGGCGTGCTCGTCCCCGCGGGCGACGCGAAGGCGCTGGCCGGCGCGGCAGCCGTGCTGCTGGACGACCGCGAAGCGCGCGAGGCGCTCTCCGCCGCCGCCCGCCGCTCGGCCGAGCGCTTCCGCTGGGGAGCGGTCGCGGACCGGCACCTGGAGTTTCTCGAAGGCATCGCAGCGGCGCCAGGCGCGCCCCCGTCCAATCCGGAGCCATGAAACCCACCGCAGCAGCACCCCGCCGCACCGCGCTCGTGGAGCCGGAGACGGAGCCGGGGGTGAGCACCCGAGTGGCGGCCGCGGCGTACTTCGCCCTGGCGCTCCTCTACTTCCTTCCCGCATTCCTGCCGGGGCGGCACATCTTCGGGACGGACTACCTGCAGGCAGGGTACTTCTTCTACGACTTCATCTCGCAGCGCACGGCGGAGGGCTCGCTCCCCAAGTGGGTGCCGTACGTGTACGGCGGCCTCCCCCTCTTCTCCAATCCCGGCAGCACCTACTACCCGGTCCGCTGGGTGGGCGACCTGCTGCTGCCGACCTCCAAGTTCTTCCCCCTGCTCTTCTGGTTCCAGTTCGGGGTGGCGGGGCTGGGGATGTACCTGCTGGCCGTGGAGCTGGGCTGCCGGCGCTGGGTGGCGTTCGTGGCGGGGCTGGCGTTCCAGTGGACAGGGATCACCACCTCGTGGGTGTACGCCGGGCACGACGGGCGCATCATCGTGGCCACCCTCGCGCCGCTCCTCTTCTTCTTCCTGCACCGAGGCGTCCGCACCGGAAAGCTGAGCGCATTCGCCGGCGTGGCCGCCACCACGGGCTTCGCGCTCCTCTCCTTTCAGATCCAGAACGCCTACTACCTGCTGCTGGCCGCGGCGCTGTGGGCCGTGTTCTGCCTGGTGAAGGCGAGGAAGACGACGCCCCCCGCGCGCCTGGGCCGCATCGTGGCCATGGGGATCGCGGCGGTGGCGTTCGGGTTCGCGATGGCGGCGGTCAACTTCCTCCCCTTCGCCGACTACGTGGGCGAGTCGCCGCGCGGGCAGACGAGCGGGCGCGGCTACGA
The DNA here is from genome assembly GCA_036386635.1 of Longimicrobium sp. Lineage (GTDB taxonomy): Bacteria > Gemmatimonadota > Gemmatimonadetes > Longimicrobiales > Longimicrobiaceae > Longimicrobium. The sequence goes on along the minus strand of DASVVI010001013.1, from coordinate 5,161 downwards.
GTTCTCCACGTCGTACTCCATGCCGCCCCGCGCCATCGTGGGCCTCGCGGTGCCGGAGCAGGTCGGCGCGACCATCCAGGACGAGAGCGGCCGCTACGTCTTTCCCGTGTACCGCGGCGAGAACGCGTTCCGGCTGCACACCGAGTACGTGGGCGCGCTGGTGATGGTGCTTCTCGCGCTGGGCACGCTCTACTCGCGCCGCAGCCGTGACTGGTGGTTCTTCGCCGGGCTCGGCGTGTTCGCGCTGACGCTGGCGCTGGGCGGCAACACCCCGCTCTACCGCCTCTACTACGAGGTGCTGCCGGGGCTCAAACGCTTCCGGGCGCCCGACCTGGCGTACTTCGTCCTCGCCTTCTCGCTCGTCTGCATGGCGGCCATCACGCTGGAGCGCATCGCCGTGCTGCGCGACGAGCGACGGACGCGGCGCGCGGGGGCGGAGAACCCGCTGGTGCGGCTGGTGTGGGTGGCGGGGGGCGTGGCGGTGGTCGCCGTCTTCGGATCGGTGGCGTTCGGGAGCGGCTCGGCCGCCATGGCCGAGGGCACGGCGGGGCTCACGCCGTCGCAGGGGTGGCTGCGCTTCGCGATCTTCGCGGCGGCCGTCGCGGCGGCGCTGTGGACGTGGGCGGAAGGGCGCATGACGAGCCGGGTGGCCCTGATCGCGCTCTCGCTCGTCACCACGGCCGACCTTTGGATCATGGGGAAGAAGTTCTTCCAGACGGTGGACTCGCCCGAGTCCACGTACGCGCAGGACGAGATCACCACCTTTCTGACCGCCCAGCCGCAGCGGGGGCGCGTGTGGCCCATTCCCGGCGCCAGCGCCTGGCCGAGGTTCATCGACTACCCCATGCGCTACGGCCTGGAGCTGGCCGGGGGCGAGCACGGCAACCAGCTGGAGCGGTACAACCAGTTCGCCGGGCCCGGGCAGGGTACGATGGTGGACTTTCACAACTTCAACGATCCGCGCTTCCTGGCGGCCGCGAACATCCGCTGGATCGTGGCCTCGCAGGAGATCCGGTCCCCTTTCCTGCGCGAGGCGTACCGCGGCGCGGACGCGATCGTCTACGAGAACACGGTCGCGCTCCCCCGCGCCTACCTGGTGCCCGAGGCGCGGCGCATCGCGGTCGGCGAGGACGCCATCCCCCGGCTGCAGGCACAGGATTGGGACCCGCGCCGCACCGCGTTCGTGGAGGCGGAGCGCGACCTCGGGCTCCCGCCCACTCCGCTGCAGGGGAGCGCCGATCTGGCGTCGTACGAGCCGGACCGCGTCGTCGTGAACGTCCGCGCCAGCCGCCCCGCGCTGATGGTGCTGGCCGACAACTTCTACAAGGACTGGGTCGCCAGGGTGGACGGCCGCGAGGTGCCCATCTACCGCACCAACCACACCTTCCGCGGGGTGGTGGTGCCCGCGGGCGCCCACCGGGTGGAGTTCACCTTCCGCCCGGCGGACCTGTACACGGGGCTCTACATCCACCTCGCCTGCCTCGCGATCCTGGCGGCGTACGGCATCTTCCTCCTGGTGCGCCGCCGCCGGGCGGTGGAGGCGTGAGCTCCATGCGCGCGCGAGCGGCGGGCCGCGGAGCCTCCGGGGAGCGGCTCCGCGCCTTGCGGCGGGCGCGCGGTTGAAGCTGCGCATCTCTCCGGCCGCGAGGCGCGTCCTGGGCGTGCTCTTCATCGTGGCGGCCGCGCTCTTTCTGGCGCGGACGATCTACCGGAACTGGGGACAGCTGGGGGAGGCGGAGTGGCGGGTGAATCCGCTTCGGCTGGCGGCCAGCATCGTGGCGCAGGTGATGGTGCTGGCGTGGGGCGTGTGGGTGTGGAGCCGGGTGCAGCGCCACTTCGAGCACGCTCCCGTCCCGCTCTCCGCGCTGATGAGGATCTGGTTCCTCTCCACGCTGGCCCGCTACGTACCGGGGATGCAGATCGTGGCGGTGGCGCAGCTCAGCCGCACGGCGGGGTTGTCGGGCGCGGTGCTCCTCACCTCGATGGCGGTGCACACGGGCCTCGCGCTGCTCTCCGCCCTGCTCATCTCCGCGTGGTCGCTCCCCGAGCACCTGGCGCCCGGCATCGACCCGCGCTGGGCCGGCGCCGCCGCGACCGCCGCGGCGCTCCTGCTGGTGCACCCCGCCACCCTCAACTACCCGCTCGGCCTGCTGCGCCGCGTCCTCAAGCGAGACGTCGTGCGCTGGGGCGGGAGCTGGGTGGACGGCGTGGGGCTGCTGGGGCTGTCGGTGCTGAGCTGGGTGTTTTACGGCGGGGCGTACTACCTTTTCCTGGACTCCCTGGTCCCCCTCCCCGCGAGCACCATCGTGCCGCTGGCGGGGGTCAACGCCCTCTCCTTCGCCATCGGCTTCCTGTCGCCCTCGCCGGGCGGCGGGGGTGTGCGCGAGGTGGCGATGCAGGGGCTCCTCGGTCCCATCTTCCCCGCCGCGGTGGCCGCCGTGCTCTCGGTGGCGGCGCGCCTGTGGAGCATCGCCGCCGAGCTGATCGGCGGCGGCGCGGTACTCTGGCTCACCCGCAGGCGGGGAGAGCGCCCCTCCGCGCCTCCCGCCTAAGCTGAAACGACGGTTCGGCGCGGGGAGCGTTGCGGGCGCGGGGCAAGAATGTGAGATTCGAGCGCACCACCCCTGCTCACCTCTCACCGGTCGTGGCCGATATGCTCAAATCTCTCCGATTCGGCGCCCGCATCGTCCTCCTCGCGTTCGCGGCCGCCGCGTGCAAGGGCACGTCGGATCCGGAGCCGCCGGGCCCGCCGGCCGAGATCCGCGCGGTCACCGGCGCGGCCGGTACGGTCCCGATCGCCTCCGCCAGCCCGGCCTTCACGGCACGGGTAGTGGACGCGAAGGGAAAGGGCGTGCCGAATGTGACGGTGGTGTGGAGCGCGGATGAGGGTACGGTGAGCCCGTCCGAGGCCGTTACCGACGCGAACGGGAACGCGCAGACCACGTGGGGCTCCGGCGTGCGGACGGGCCCGCGCACCATCGTCGCGACGGTGACCACGGCCGCGGGACCGCGCACCGCCTCGTTCGCGGTTACGGTGGCCGCGCCGCGCGCGCTCCGCTTCGACGGAGTGGACGACTACGTGCAGGTCCCCAACAGCCCCACCATCGCCCCCGGCACGAGCGACTTCACGTGGGAGATCTGGCTGAAGCGCGAGCGCACCGGTAGGCGTGAAGACGTGATGACGAGAAAGGACGTGTTCGCGGACTCGGAGCACGACGTCGCGATCTACATCGACGAGTTCGACCGGGTGAACGCCTTCGCGAGGGATCACCCGAACGCCAACACGACGATCGTCACCTCCATCGCCCCGATCGGAACCGACTGGACCCACCTGGCGATCGTCCGGTCCGGCGCGGCCTTCCACCTGTACGTGAACGGCGCGCTGAACCGGACGGGGTTCGCTTCCTTCATCCTGACCACCAACGGCCCCTTGCGCATCGGGGCCAACCGCGCGAACAACGCCGGGCCGGACGCGGCGCCGCTCTTTCCGTTCGCGGGTCTGGTGCACGAGGTGCGGGTCTGGAGATCGGCTCGCACCGCCGGTCAGATCGCCGAGGCCGCCCGCCAGTGTGTGGCGCGGCAGCAGTTCGGGCTAATCGCGGACTACCGGTTCGACGAAGGGACGGGAACGACCGTGAGGGACGCCAGCGGAAGCGGGAACGACGGCACGCTGCGCAACGGGCCCACCTGGGTGCCAGGGGCCAGCCGCTGCGCGTAGTGGGCCGTCGCTGGCGCGATGAGGGCTGGCGCTGTTACATTATGAATTGGTCCCCTTGTGCGCCCCGCATGCTGCGGGGCGCACGCTACGTTTTTTCCCAAGTGCGACGATGCTGGAAGAGCTCAAGAACAAGCTGGGCGAAGAGATCGAACGGCTCACGCACGAGCTCCAGGTGACGCTGCCTCAGGCGATCAAGAAGGCGGTGGAGCACGGCGACCTCCGGGAGAACTCGGAGTACAAGGCGGCGCTGGAGCAGCAGCAGTTCGTACAGGCGCGCCTCAACCACCTCACGCGCCGCGCGGGCGAGCTGTCGAAGATCGACGTGTCGCAGATCCCGGCCGACCGCGTGGGGTTCGGCTCGCGGGTGACGGTGGTGGACATGCGCACGCGTGAGGAGGATACGTACTCGCTCGTCTTTGGCGACTTCATCGACATCGACAGCATCGACAGCGGGCAGGTCTCGGTGGCATCGGCGCTGGGGCAGGCGCTGATGGGGAAGAAGAAGGGCGAGACCGTCACCCTGACCCTGCCGCGCGGCGAGCGCAAGCTCAAGATCAAGGCGCTGACGACGCTCACGCAGATGGTGGATAGCAAGTAAGACGAGTAGACGCGGGGCTCACACATAGACACGGAGGCACGGAGAAAGATGCTTTTCTCCGTGCCTCCGTGTCTTTTGTATGCGAATGTATTTCAGCCGGTCCACCAGCCGGGTGGGGCGGTGATCTCCACGCGCTCGAAATGCACGAGCGGGAGGCGCGTCCCGTCGACGACCGCGAAGAGCACCACCCGGAGGCAGAGGATGGCCCCGCTGGTGGGAGGCCTGGTGGACGCGTACCAGGTGCTCACCTCCCTGGCCAACGCGCCGGCCAGGGTGGAGATCGAGCCCCCGCCTGAGTCGAGAGGGAGGCCGTCCTCCTGGAGCACGGGGTCGGTGACCATCAGCGTGGCGCCGTCGGTGGTGAGGGGGTAGCCATAGCTGACCCCCACCGCCAGGACTCGCTCCTTCACCGCCGCCGTCCCCACCAGCGAGACCGGCTGCAGCACCTGCGCGAGCGCTTCCGCGAGGGTGGCGGCGGAGGGTAGTGGACCTACCCGGTCCACCTCGATCAGCGGGAGCACCGGCGTAGCGAAGGCCTCCGGCGCCGTGCGGTACACGAGCTCGTCGCGGGTGCGCAGCGGCGCGCCGGTCGCGAGGCTGGCGTTCCTCACCGTCCGAAACGTGCAGCGGGCCGTCTGGCGCGTGATGAGGGGAAGCGCACTCCAGCGGAGTGTCAGCGCGTCCATGGCGCCGCACGCGTAGCCGCAGCTGTACCAGCCACCCGCCCTGTCCGGCCCTTCCGCATGCGCCAGCGCCACCGGTGCCGCCGTGGGGCGCTGGTCGTTGATGGATGGCCACTGATCGACACTCGCGGCATCGAACGCGGAGCCGCTCCCGGGGCGCGC
>DASVVI010001012.1:0-6199 GCA_036386635.1 Longimicrobium sp. | reverse complement strand
CGCCAGCCTGGACAGCTTTCGAGAGGCCCTGTTGAACGCGCGACGGGGACGTAGCGTGTTGTTGCTCGTACGCCGAGGGCGATATGGGTATCACATCACCCTCCCGTTCCAGGCCCAACGCCTCTAGCATGATCAACGCATGAGTCAGGTCAGCTACCAGTCCCTCGGCCCGTTGATGGCGGGAGAAGGTTCCCGCGCATTTCTTGGGCTGGCGCTCGAGGACGGTGCGCCTCCTCGGCCCGTCGTGCTCATCTACGCACCGCCCGATCTCGTCGCTGATCCGGACATGACGGAGAAGCTGCGCCGCGAGACGCAGCGTGCGGTGGTGTTTGATCACCCGCACATCCTTCGGGTGCACGGGCTCGTCACGCTGGAGCATGGGCTGGCGCGCGTCACCGAGTACGCCGATGGCGAGACGCTGCGCCGCGTGCTGGAGGTGACGCCGCGGGTGCCGCCTCCGCTGGCGGCAAGGCTGGTGGCGGACGCGGCCATGGGCGTGCACTACGCGCACATGGCGGGCAACGATGACGGCACGCCGCTGGTGCACGGAGATCTGCGCCCCGAGACGCTGATGATCTCGTACCAGGGCGTGTGCAAGGTGACGGGCTACGGGGCGCTGAGCGTGGCGCCGAAGGAGCGCGATGGGCGCCGCGTGCGCAACCGGCGCAAGTACAGCGCTCCCGAACAGCTCCTGGGTGGGCGCGAGGCCGTCAACGTCAAGACGGACGTGTTCCTGCTGGGCCTGACGCTCTACGAGTGCCTCACCGGGAAGATCCCCTTCAAGGACGCTCCGGACGCGGACACGGCCACGCTCACGCAGCCTCTTCCGCACCTGCCGCCCAACATTCCGAAGGGGCTCGACGACGTGGTGCAGAAGGCCACGGCCAAGCGCGCCAATGAGCGCTACGCCACTGCGCTCGACATGCGTGAAGCGCTCATCGAAGCCATGGGCGATCTGCCCCCGGCCGATGTGCTCTCGGTGTTCATGAACCGGCTGTTCCCCGCGAAGGAACAGGCACGCGCGTCGCGGGCCCAGGTGATCGAGCTCGGAATCGAGCAGGCGCTGCGACGCTCCGAGGACCACTGGCCCACGGCGGCCAAGGCACCCACGGCCACCCCTGCCAAACCGAGCCCTGCTGCTCCAGCGGTGGCCTCCGCGCCCGCGAAGCCTGCTGCGGCCGCGCGCGCTCCCAAGACCGGAAACTCCGCCACGGTGGCTCCGGCCCCCCAGGCCAGTCCTCCGCCCGCGCCGGCGCCCGCGTCCACTCCAGCGCCCGCACCCGCGGCAGCGCCTGCCCCGGCGGCCGCGGCTCCGAAGCGCTCCTCGGGGCGCTCGGTCGCGCTGCTGATGGTCGCGCTGCTGGCGGTGATCTCCGCGTCAGCGGTCGTAGTGACCCGCCAGGACCTCTCACGCTTCGGCATCTTCGAGGACCCGAAGGACGTGAACTCGGACCTGACCGCCGTGGCTCCCCTGCCCTCCATGGATCCCGATGCGGGAGTGTTCTCCGATGCGGGAACCTCTGCTCAATGGGCCGCAGTGTCGGATGGCGGCGCGGATGCCGGAGTGGAGCCAACGCTCGAGCTGATCGTCGATCCCCGGGTGGACATTTTCCTGGGCGATGGTGGAGTGCTCGGGCGCACGCCGTTCACGGTGCCCATGCCACCTGGCCGCCATGTGCTGTCGCTGAGCAACGCGTCACTGGGCATCCAGACGTCGCGCTCGGTGACGGTGGCCCCCACGGGCCGCACCACGCAGCGCATCTATCTGAACAAGGGCTACGTCACGGTCCGCGCCCCTGAGGGAGCCGCCATCCAGGTCGATGGCCGCAAGGTGGGCACGGCTCCAGTGGAAGAACTCGATCTGTACGAGGGCTATCACCGTCTCGTCGTGACGGTGGGCGGGGCGCGCTGGCAGAAGTCCTTCACGCTCGACCCCAACCAGCGCGTCACCTTCACGGTCGACTTCGAGGAGCCGGAGCCGGAGGAGGAGTAGTCCTCGAGCGGTAGAACCGCCGCCGGGCCCACCCCGAGCGCTCCGCCACTCCGTGGAGCGCCCGGGTGAGTACTGCGCTGCTTACCCTGCCAGGCCGCGAGCGACCTTGCGCGCGGCGGTGAGCATGAACTCGACGTGGCGCGACTCGAGCAGCGGGTTGAGCTTGAACGTCATCACTCGCCCCAGACGCTCGCGGGTCTTCTGGAGCTGCTCGGGACCGCAGGACGGCGCCTCCGGATTGAGCTTCCAGGGGTTGAGGGCGTCCGACAGGCTGCCATTGCGCATCGTCATCGGCCGCCAGGTGTCCGCGAAGGCCATGGCGCCCGACTCGGCGGGATCCATGCCCTCGGAAATGACCAGCGAGGCCGTGCCGCGGGCCTCGCCACCGCTGAACGCGTGGGACATCGTCGAGACGTTGGGCACGCCCTCCGCCTTCATCGCCGCGCTGAAACGCTCGGCCTTCTCGCTGGACGCGAACAGCACTGGCACGGTGTAGCCGCAGTCGCCCTCGGGGTCATGCCGCGTGCCCAGGGTGATGCCCTCGATGGAGCGCAGGCCGGCGACGAGCTCGCGGTTGCGCGCGCGCATCGTCCCGAGCACCGTGTCGAGCTTGCCCATCTGGGCGTACGCCATCGCGCCGCACAGCTCGGGCAGACGGAAGTTCAGCATCGCCACGTCGGGCATCGAGCGCACGTTGGGCTCGCGCAGCTGGTGATTCCAGAAGTTGTACATACCGCTGAGCGACACCACGCGCTTGAAGACCGCCGGATCGCGGGTGACGATGCCACCGCCCTCACCGGAAGAGATCATCTTGTGCATGTTGAAGCTGTAGCAGCCGACGTCTCCCCAGGTGCCGAGCATGCGGCCCTTGTAGGAACCACCAAAGCTCTGGGCCACGTCCTCGACCACGCGAATGCCGTGCTTCTTGGCGATCTCCACCACGCGATCCATCCGCGCGGGCAGACCCCGCCAGTGGACGACGACCACCGCCTTCGTGCGCTTGGTGATGCGCGCCTCGAGATCGTCCACGTCGATGCTCAGTGACTCATCGAAGTTCACGGGAACGGGAGCGGCGCCGACCGCGATCACGGCGTTCGCGATGCTGAACCAGCCCGCGCCCGATACGAGGACCTCGTCTCCGGGGCCGATCTCCAGGCCCACCATCGCGGCGTAGAGCGCCGTCGCGCAGGAGTTGACGGCGTGGAAGTACGGCGTCTGCAAGAGCTTGCGCACCTCCTCTTCGAAGCGGTGCGTGTACGAGTCCGCGAAGGGGTGGGTGATGCGGCACAGCTTGCGGGTGCGGATGGCGTCGATAACGGCACGCTCCTCCTCCTCACCGATGAGCTCGGCGCCATATCCCGCCAGCGGGATTGCCTCATTGACGGCCTTCTCGCCCCCTTCGATCGCCAGACGGTCGGCCGGGGTGGTCTGCTTCGTCGCTGCGCTGGTTGACATGGTTCTTCCTCTCTCGCTCAACGCCATTCGGCGAGAGCAAGCTGATCTGCCTTGAACGATGCGAAAGCCACTGCCTGCGCCTCGGTTGCCGAGGCCACGGGCATCCAGAACATCTGCGAGTGCATCTGCGTCGCGCGGTAGCCACGCGAGCGCAGCGCTTCGATGGTGGCTCGGCGGCCGGTGGACGCCATGGCGCTCACGTCGACCGCGCCAGAGCTGACGGCGATGCGCTCCAACTCGTCGAACAGCGCATGGAACGCCCCGGTCGGCGACGGCGCCCCCGGATGAACGTAGAGATGCTTCACGAGCAACTGCTCGTCGAAGAAACCCTCACCGCCAGGCCCGGAGTGGAAGACCGCGAAGCCAACGACGCGGCCGCCATCGTGAACCAGCAGCGTGTCACCCATGCGTTGGGCGGTCGCATGCTGGATGTCCGCCGAGTGGTCAAAGCCCTCCCAGAAGGCGGAGGTGACCTCGCGGCACTGCGCGAGCGCCCGCTGCCGCTCATCGGGCGAGAGCGTGCTGAACCGCACCACCTCGAGGCCAGCCGGTCCCAGGCGGCGCCCGTTCGGCGTCGGCGCGAGCGAGAAGAAGACCGCCTGGAAGAGCGGAATGCCGTACTTCCAGTAGAGGTCGAAGTGAGTCGTCGAGTGCGGGAACGTCACCGAGTCGATGATTCCACCGCCCTCCTCGACGGCCCGGCGCGCGAGCGCGTCGAGACACGCCTCGGCCACGCCGCGCTTCCACGGCATCTGCCACGCCTTATCGACGGAGAGCGGACCAGCGATGGAGCGCGTCCCGGCGCGCTGCAGGTGCAGGACGGCACGCACGACGCGATCGTCGTCGCGAATCACGAAGACGCGCGAGCCTTCACGCAGGAAGCGGTTGGTGATGCGCGTTCCCTCCATGCGGCCGGGGGGAACCTTGCCGAGCATGCGCTTCAGCGTCGTGGCGAAGGCGGCATCGAGCACGGCGTCGCACGCGGCCCGCTCGGAGGGCTCCATCAACTCGACGCGATAGGCCTCGCTCATGAGCGACCCTCGGGCTGCGTCTTCAGCCGCTCGACGAGCGCGGCGATCGAGGACAGGGTGGAGAAGTCCTCGGGCGAGGCAATCCCCTCGGGAAGCCGCACGCGGAACGCCTGCTCGACGAACGTGCGCAGCGACACCATCGACAACGAGTCGATGACTCCGAGCGCCAGGAGGTTGGTGCTCGACGTCAAGTCATCCGCGTCGCCGTCGAGCAGCTCACGCGCCACGAAGTCATGCAGCGACTTTTCGATTTCCTGCCGGCTCATTCACGCTCCCCGTCGTTCGCCCACTTCTTGAGGGTCAGTCGGTCGATCTTCCCGTTACCGGTGCGCGGCATCTCGGGCAGCCAGCGCACGGCATCGACGATCATGCTGCGCGGCAGACGCGCGGCGCAATGCTGCTTGAGCGCGATCAACGAGGGATTCCGGCCGTCGCCGCCCTGCTCCACCGCGCGCGGCAGGAGGAAGGCGAACAGCCGTGCAGTCAGCCCCTCGCCACCCACAACCACCGCGGCCTCGCCAATCGCTGGATGGGCAAGAAGGCAGGACTCCACCTCACCCGCCTCGATGCGGTGGCCGCGAACCTTCAGCATGTGGTCACGGCGGCCGAGATAATCGAAGTTCTCGGCGTCCAGCCTTCGTACAAGATCGCCGGTGGGATACGGGCGATCCCCCTGCGGCGGATGCCCCCAGTACCCCAGCATCACCGTCGGACCACTCACCCACAGCTCGCCCTCTTCGCCGATCGCGGCCTCGCGGCCGTCGTCGGTCTGCGCCCACACGCGATCGCCGCAGGTTGCCTTTCCGATGATGACGGGCCGCGTCCGCGTGGGCTCAATGTCACTCACCGTATGCGCGGTGCAGACGTTGGTCTCGGTCGGCCCATACAGGTTGTGCATCGGCAGCGACGGCCACCGCTCGCGGAGCGCTCGCACGAAACGGATCGGGAACGGCTCGCCCGCGAACAGCAGGTGGCGCAGCGGCATCGACTCGATCTCGAACAGGCCGCCCTGCTCGATCATGAGGATCAGCGCCGATGGGACGGAGTACCAGACCGTGATGCGCTCCGACACCAGGTGCTCCACGAGGCGGCGCGGCGAGTACGCCGAACCCTCGGGAACGATGGACACACACGCACCAACGGAGAACGCTGCGTAGAGATCGAGAACGGACAGGTCGAAGTGAAAGGGAGCGTGGTTGGAGAACCGGTCCGCGGGACGAGCCTCCACCAGCGCCACGGCCCAATCGATGAACGCCAACGCGTTCTCGTGGCTGATGCATACCCCCTTGGGACGGCCGGTAGACCCCGAGGTGTAGAGGATGTAGGCCAGGTCCTTCTCGCTGCCTTCGCTGGAGTAGCGCGGCGCGGCATCATCCCCCCGCTCGATCTCGCTCGCCTGGACGACGGGGATGCGAGCGGCGTCCGTACCGGCGAGCTGCGCGGCGCGGTCACCGGAAGTCACGAGCGCGGCCACCGCGCAATCGGACACAATCGCCGCGGCGCGAACCGGTGGGCTCAAGGGATCCACCGGTACGTAGGCGGCGCCGATGCGGAGCGCCCCCTGCATCGCCGCGACGGTGACCGCGGACTTGTCCAACCAGATGCCGACACGATCCCCGCTCTTCACTCCCATGGCGAGGAGCGTCGCCGCCGCGTGATTCGCCATGCGATCGAGGGCGCGGTAGCTGACCTCCGTGCCGCCTACGCGGATTGCAGCGGC
>DASVVI010001011.1:0-2114 GCA_036386635.1 Longimicrobium sp. | reverse complement strand
GCTCCTCTCCGAGCAGATCCGCCTGCTGGCCGCCTTCGACCACCGCCACGTCTTCATCGACCCCAGCCCAGATCCGGCGGCGTCGTTCGCGGAGCGGAAGCGGATGTTCGCCCTGCCGCGCTCGTCGTGGGAGGACTACGACCGCAGCCTCTGGTCGCCGGGCGCCATGCTCGTTCCGCGCGCGTCCAAGGAGGTCGTGCTGACCCCCGAGGCCCGGCGCGCGCTGGGCATCGCCGAGGGCGTGGAGCGGCTGGACGGCGAAGGCCTCGTGCGCGCGGTGCTCACGGCGCCCGTGGAGCTGCTGTGGAATGGCGGCATCGGCACCTACGTCAAGGACGCCGAGGAGACCCACGCCGACGCGGGCGACACCACCAACGATCCGGTGCGGGTGGACGCGCAGGAGCTCCGCTGCCAGGTGGTGGGCGAGGGCGGCAACCTCGGCTTCACCCAGCGCTCGCGCATCTCGGCCGCGCTCAAAGGTGTGCGGCTCAACACGGACGCGCTGGACAACTCGGCCGGCGTGGACATGAGCGACCACGAGGTCAACCTCAAGATCCTCCTCAACCGGGTGGTCGAAGGGGGCGGGCTGACGCTGGACGGCCGCAACGAGCTCCTCGCCTCCATGACGGATCAGGTGAGCGAGCTGGTGCTGCGCAACAACATCGGCCAGTCGCTCGCCGTGTCGCTGGACCAGACGCGCTCCAAGGATGCCCTGGACGACTTCGCGGCGCTGATCGGCCAGCTCGAGCGCGACCGGCGTCTCGACCGCGAGCAGGAGGGGATCCCCGCGCCGGAGGAGATCCGCGAGCGGGCGCGCGAGGGGCTGGGGCTCACGCGTCCCACGCTCAGCGTCCTGCTGGCGCACTCCAAGCTGTACGCCAAGGCGCAGCTGCTGGAGAGCGACGTGCTGGACGATCCGGCGATGGACAGCTACCTCGTCCACTACTTCCCGCCGGCCGCCGTCGAAGCCGCGGGGGAGTCGCTGGTGCACGCCCACCAGCTCCGCCGCGAGATCGTGGCGACGGAGCTGGTGAACGACCTGGGCAACCTGATGGGCTCGTCGTTCCTCCACCGCGTTTCGCGCGACTCGGGGGTGGAGATCCCGCGGGTGGTGCGCGCGTGGCTGGTCGCGTCGCGCATCGCCGGTGCGCCGGAGATCCGCATCGACCTCGCGACGCTGGAAGGGCGCTTCCCCTCGGAGACGGTCTACCGCTGGCTCTCCGGCCTGGCGCGCGTGCTGGAGGCGACCACGCACTGGGTGCTCGCCAACACCGCGCCGGACACCCCCACCCCCGCGCTGATCGACGAGGCGCGCGCGGGGCTGGCTACGCTGCGCGGCTCATTCGCGCGCTTCGTCGCGGGCGAGGACCGGAGCCTCTTCCTCTCGCGCCTGGGCGAGCTGCAGGACCTGGGGGTGGACCGCACGATGGCGGAGCGGCTCATCACCCTGCGCTTCCTCCCGCAGCTCCTGGAGATCGTCGCCGCCGCCCGCGCCGCGGGCACGGATACGCTGCGTACGGCCGAGGCCTACTACCTGGTCTCGGAGCGCGTCGGCACCGCGCGCCTGCGAGAGAGCCTGCGCACCGCCGCCGGCGACGACCCCTGGGACCGCCGCCATGCCCAGGCCCTGGCCGACGACGTCGCCGCCGCGCAGCGCCGCCTGGTCGCCGAGACGCAGGCACGCGCCGATGGGGCCTCTCCCGCCCGCGCCCTCGCCGCCCTGGAGGAGGAGCGCGGCCGCGAGATGGCCGCCCTCCGCGAGCTCCTCGCCGAGCTGCGGCCAGACTCGCCGCTCTCTGCCCACGCGCTTGCCGTGCGGCTGCTGACGGCGGTGGCGCCGGGGTGAGAACTGCGGGTCTCACGCGGAGACGCGGAGGCGCGGAGAACGGCAACCGCGGCTTCACACAGAGACACAGAGAACACAGGGAAAAATAGAAGAGGTCCGGCGCGCGTGCGCCGGACCTCTTCTTTCATGCTGGTTGGTACCCGAGAAGCAACGACCTCCTCCGCACCCGCCGCGGCGCCTTCGCGGCGACGACCTGCCCGAGCCCCAGGAATCCCGCCACCCGCCACGCCACCAGCAGGAGGAGCTGGAGCAGGATGATGCGACCGTC